>CBFGWO010000001.1:0-187742 GCA_965652595.1 uncultured Cellvibrio sp.
TTGAACGGCTGTACGACGAAATCGAGTCTGTCATCATCCGCCGCCAGCACCCGGTAACCGGTCTGTTGCCCGCGAGCACGGCCATTAACAATCACGGTGACTACACCGACGCCTGGGTGCGCGATAACGTCTATTCCATTATCTGCGTTTGGAGCCTGGGCATGGCATATCGCCGCCAAGGTGAACGTGCCCGTGCCGATCAGCTTGAGCAGTCCACCATCAAACTCATGCGCGGACTGTTGCAATCCATGATGCGCCAGGCGCAGAAAGTCGAAGCCTTTAAGTACAGCCTGGACAATAAAGATTCGCTCCATGCCAAATATGACACCGCCACGGGTCTGCCGGTGGTGGCTGATGATGCCTGGGGGCATTTGCAGATAGATGCCACCTCACTCTTTTTACTGATGTTGGCGCAGATGACCTGCTCCGGCCTGCGCATTGTGTGCACTCTGGATGAAGTCGATTTTGTGCAAAACCTGGTGTACTACATTTCCAGTGCTTACCGCACGCCGGATTACGGAATCTGGGAGCGCGGCAATAAAATCAACAATGGGCGAACAGAAATCAACGCCAGCTCGGTGGGCATGGCAAAGGCAGCGTTGCAGGCGATGGATGGTTTTAATTTATTCGGTGAGCATGCTGACAAACGCGCTGTTGTTCATGTCATTGCGGATGCCATATCCCAGGCAAGAACCACCCTCGCCTCCCTGCTGCCGCGTGAATCCATTTCCAAGGAAGTAGACAGTGCCCTGCTAAGCATCATTGGCTTTCCGGCGTTTGCCGTGGGCAAGGAGACCTTGGCAACCCAAACCCGCGACAATATTCTCGCCAAACTCGGCGGCAACTATGGTTGCAAACGCTTTTTATGGGATGGGCACCAAACAGCGCTTGAGGACCCTTCGCGTATCTATTATGAGCACTCGGAGTTAGCCAATTTTGAGCACGTCGAATCCGAGTGGCCACTGTTTTTTACCTATTTGTACATCAGCGCTCTTTTTGATGGCAGCGAAGCGACCGCCAAGCATTACCGCAAAAAGCTCGAAGCACTCATGGTTCACAAAGACAGCTTTGGCTTGCTGCCTGAGCTCTATTATGTGCCAGAGGAAAAAATTAATGCTGAAAAGCAAAATCCTCGCTCCCAGCAACGTGTTCCCAATGAGAATATCCCGCTGGTATGGGCGCAAAGCCTCTATCTGACCGGCATGATGATGGATGAAGGCTTGCTGCGCACAGAGGATCTTGATCCCTTAAAGATGCGTCGCCGCTCTACCCGCTTTGTCAAATCTCAAATCGCGTTGGTTGTTTTGGCGGAAGATGAACAGGTAAAGCAGCAACTGGCGCGTCACGGTGTACTTGCTGAGACTCTGCAGGATATAAAACCCATGGCGGTAATTTCGGCTCCCGGCCTGGTAGAAGCCTATGCGCACGTTGGCGCAAACACATCTCTTGGCTTAAGTGGTCGGCCGCGCCGTCGTTTGCAAAGCCTGGCAACCTCGCAAACCTATGAAATTAATAACAAGGTTTATCTTTGCCTATCATCCTTGCAGAGTGAAAAATCCGATTACCGCATGTACGACGCGGAGCTGATGAAAGAGATCGTCAGTCAGGAACTGGCTTACATTCACAAGCATTGGCTAAGTAATGAAGTAGCTGTTTTCACACTGCTGATAGATAGAAATTTGTCGCAGGTGCCAAATGCCAAGCTGCTTTTCGAAAGCCTTCGCGAATTGCAACTGCGCACACAATTTGACTATGTAGGCTACGCCTCTGCAAGCCTGGCATATCGTGCGTCGCGGGTTAATCAGCTGCGTATACCAACGGTTCATATTCAGGCGCGAACCGCTACGTCGATATTGGAGGAGCCTCGTATCGCCATCTTGCCGGAACAGTTACAACCAGTGGCTGCGAAAATTCTTAAGAACATAAATACTGAAAGTGACATCATTACCTATCGGAAGCTGGTTGCGTTTATCGAGGGAAAATCGCTTGAAGATCCCGTGGGCACTGCCGGGCATAACATCAGCATTAGAGACTTTTTGCGCGAGATCTATTTGATATCGCAGAACCACAACTATTGGCTTTTGTCGCGCCTCTGCTTTTCCCGGCTCAACTATGAGCCGGCCGATATGATTGACAATCTGACTCTGATGGCCGCCAGAAACCTGTCGATTATCGTCGGCGATAACAACTTTACCGAGATAAGAATAGATAGATCTTTTGCTAACGAAAGTTTCAACGCCGGGATCAAAGAAAATTTTCCTGATTTGCTGGAACGCACCCTGGTGTTGGAGCTGTTATCGGATATCGGTTATTTGATTCGTATTGAACCAGTATTGTTTGATGGCCTGCGGTCTATTCAGTTGCGCAACTTTATGATGCTTTATGCCATGGATAAGGGCGACACGGACGAGGTGTCGATGTTGGAGTGGTTGGGCTTGCAGTCTCCTTCCAGATTGCTGCGTAAGCTGCAAACCATACTCGCCTCGCGCAAACGCGTCTTTGCCCAGGGCGTTAATCATGTCGCACCCTATCGCATTTTTCATGAGGTTGAGTTAGGCGAAGACCAAATGGCCGACGCCGTTGATACAGATTGGTTGGAATGGCGATTGGCGCGCGGCTTGATTACCCACTTTGATGATCATTTTTTGCGTGATATTTGGCACAGTTTGATGTTTGCTCCCCAGCTGGTATTTGGCGATGCCCACTGCGCTGACTTTGTGCTCGAATGTGAGCTGGTGCGTAGCTCCATGACCCCTGGAGAAACCAGCTTTGCACACTTGATTGATCATCTTACCCATCAGCTGCATCCGGCTTACTACAAAAGTGCAGTGGTTGAGGCCCTATTTGCCTTCACTCAGTTTTGTGTGGTGAATCCGCAAGTTCGCTTCAGTAAGCCCCTGGTGTTCGCCGAGGTGCTGGAGCGTGCCGCCCAACTTTTCGCTAATGACCACAGCGGGCAATCCCGGCTCAGCGTGCGCCATCTAGACGTGCTTATGCGGCAATCACCCCACGTGATGAACCTCTATGTGACCCTGGTGTATTCTGCGCTAACCCAACCCTATTGATAGCCTAAGGTAATCTTGGGTAAAGGCAGTTGATCCTTTATCGGGGATGGGTAAGGTTGCTGCTTTGTTTCATTTGTAACGAGGAATAGCAAAATGGACTCTAACAGTCGTCGACAATTTCTAGCCGCCTCTACCCTTGTAGGTGCTGCTGTTGTTTCAGGAGAGCTTATGGCCACGGACACCAAGCCCCCTGCCCCAGCAGGAAAAGAAACCCTACCCAAGCTCTTGCACCATGTTTTTTTCTGGCTAAAGAATCCTGGCTCTGCTGAGGATAGAGCCAAGTTGATTGCGGGCATTAAAGCGCTGGGCGCCATTGAAACTGTGCGTGCGGTACACGTTGGTGTTCCTGCCTCTACCGAAAAACGTGAGGTGGTGGATAACTCCTACGATGTTTCCGAGCTGTTGTGTTTTGATGATGTGGAGGGACAGGACATTTATCAGGTTCACCCACTTCACAAGAAGTTTGTGGATGACTACTCCCACTTGTGGGCTAAAGTAGTGGTTTACGACACTCTGGCTGTTTAGCTGGCATCTTGCGGAAAAAAGAGCGGCAATTGTCGCTCTTTTTTTATTCAAATATTTTGATTTTTGAATTTCAGCGGCGTCAACCCGGTCACTGCTTTAAATGCGCGATTAAATGCCGATTTACTGTTAAAGCCCACCCCATAGGCAATATCCAACACGCTCGCCCTGCCCTTGGCTAATAACATCTCCTTGGCAAGGTTGATGCGATGCCGATTGATAAACTCGCAAAAATTGGTGTTGTAATGCCGGTTGATGACAGAAGAAAGTTCACGTCCTGGCTCGGCGATCATTGCCGCCAGATCATCCAGTTTTAGATCCGGATTGGTATAAGGCTTTTCTGTCAGCATGATTGCTTCAAGCTTGCTGATTACCCACAGGGTCGACAGTTACAATCCTGGCGCCTTTCTCTGCGATGCTTGGTTCAAGGCTTAAAAAACGTCCTGAGTACTTGAAACCAAAATACAGCAAACCTATGTGCACCCCGAGCCAGGTGAGATCCAGCAGAATCATGCCACCCCCCACAAACCAAGAGTAGTCGGGCATATGCCAGTTGTAGAATGCCGCTGCGGTGAAGTAAAGGTTAAAAAAGAACCACCCCAGGCGGTAGGCAAAAGATCCTTTTATCAGGGTGAATAACCAGCTTGTGTTCTTGCTATTGGGGTTGGACAGCAAATCCTGAGCGCGTTGCTGATAGCGAGTGACCAGTTTCAGACACAGCCAGCCATAATAAACCCGCAGCAAATGCAACAGGGAATAGGTCAAACCCACCTCCCAAGGGCGAGAATCTGCCGCGGGATTGAAGTAGGCCAGGATATCAGTCTGCGTAAATATCGCCACGCAAAAGCCCACCAATCCTAAGCCCACCCCAAGATGCTTGCACCAGTGCCCGAAAGAGAGTGAGTGATTTAGCAGCAGCGCCTGACAGTAGGCGTAGAGCAAAAGACCTTCAAGCAACAAGAGCAAACACTCCAGATAAAAGAGCGCTCGAACGGCAGTTTCCATGCCCATAAACAGCAGGTGGTGGTAAAGAACGACCGACACCACTTGGGCAAATGCCTGTAGCAACAAAAAGCTGGCGAGCAGTTGGCTCGCGCGACGATTATCACCCGGATGGGTAAGGAGGTAGGCGGCAAGCAGGACTCCCAAAAACCCGGAGAAGAGCACCAGCATGTCACGAGCCAGAATAAAGCCCACTGAAAGCCACCAATTACTGAGCAATTCGCACAAAATTTAGCCGCAAAAAGTACTGATTTCTGTTTTGCGACGATTCCAGCCGCGCAGATTCGCATACTGCCCCTCGGGAAACAAGCTACAGATGCGTAGCTATCCGGTTGCTTGTCCCCTTTTTTTATCGATATCCAAGGAGCATATCTCTATGTCAAATCTTAGGCTTTCAGCCACTCGCGTCGCGCTGCTTCGCGTTGTCTACGCGATTATCGTGTTAGGCAACGCGGTTATGATCGCGCCCACAATTCTTTTTCCTGCAACCAACGTGGCAGATTCACACACGGTGATCAGTTCAATGCTGGGCGCGCTCATGTTGGTGTCAGTGATTGGGCTACTCCAGCCGGTCAAGATGTTGCCTGTGCTGCTGTGGGAAGCTGCCTGGAAAAGTATCTGGTTCTTCAACTTTGCCTTGCGCATGTGGCTCGATGGCGGGCTGGACGAGTACGCCGCAGGTGTATTGGTGGGTGTGCTGGGGAATCTGCTGGTGGTCGCTTTTATTCCCTGGGGCTTTGTATATCGCTACTACCTTAAGCGCACCCCGGAATCCTGGACCGGGGGTGTTGATCTGGGTGCGGAGGCTGGTAATGAACAGTGATAATAATGTCTTTGCCAATCGTTTCGCCCGCATTGCAGGGGTTTCTTATTTGGTGATTATTGCTGCTGGCATCTTCGGTCAGGTGTTTGCGCGCAACCAAATTATCGTGGTGGGTGATATTGAAGCAACAGTCGCAAACCTGATGGCCAATCCCGGTTTGTGGCGCTTGGGTATTGCCAATGACTTGCTGATGCACGCATGCGATATCCCGGTGATCGTGTTTTTGTATTGGTTGCTAAGCCAGGTACATAGACCCTTGGCGTTGATTGCGCTGGTGTCGAATGTGCTGCAAACCGCCGTTGCAATCGCCAATAAAATAAACCTGGTGTTTCCGCTGCTGTTGAGCACCGCCCCGGATTTGTCGGCAAGCGACCTGCACCTGATCGATGCCTTTATCAATGCGCACAACCATGGTTTTAGCATTGCATTAATCTTTTTTGGGATTTCGTGCCTTATCTACGCGAACCTGCTCTACCGATCCCAGCTAATTGCCAAGGGTTTTTGCATCGGCATTGGCTTGGCGGGAGTGGGCTATCTGCTCAACAGCATGGCGTTGCTCCTTATTCCGTCAATCAGCGGCTATGTCATGATTTTGTTTGTTGTCTGTCTGGCGGGGGAACTTGCGTTCGGTTTACGACTCACCTTTGGCAGGATAGACCTTTACCGTTCCCCCTTTTTCCACCCGTTAACCTGAAGGATGACAGATAAGTTCATGCGTATCATTCATTTAAAAATATTGTGTATAGCGTCATTTATCGCCAGCGGTATGGGAAACCTTGTGCCCGCACAGGCTGAGCCCATAACAAGTTTACAAATGGCGCAAACGGCGCTAAACGATGCTCGCTACCAGGATGCGATAACCTTACTTGAACAGCTTGCACAACAGCCGGACAACCAAAACCAAACTGCCCTATTACTGGCGCAGACGCATATCTTGATGGGCGATGACGAGCGAGCGCTCGAATTGATCGAGGGTTCGTTGGAAGTCACACCCAACGACACCCACGAGCACTATATTGCAGGCGAGATCTATTGTTATCGCGCACAGCGCTCACCGATGTTCAAGGCATTAAAATACGCGAAACTCTGCGCTACGCATTTTGGCCAGGCAGTGGATGCGGACACGTCCAATAGGCGCGCACTGGTACAAGCCGCCAGCTTCTTTCTCTCGGCACCGGGTATTGCTGGTGGTGATAAAGCCAAGGGGCTAGCCTATTTGCAGCAACTGAAACAGCTATCGCCAGAACACTACGCTGTGTTTCTGGCGACCTATCCAGAGCCGAATAAAATGTCCGAATTAGGGCTAGAGGCAGTTGAACTCCCACAGCAACTGGCGTTTGCGGAGAATAAATATCGGCTTGGTCGATACTATCGCGAGTCTGGAAGGTTGAAAGAGGCCAAGGCGCTTATGTATTCCTTTCTCGAAGCGCCCACGTCTTTTGATGATCGCCCCATCTACATCGACGGTCATTTTCAAATGGGTGAAATATTGCGTGCACAGGGCGACAATACAGAAGCGATTGTTTATTTGGAGAAATACCTTGATCTGTTGATGGACAAAAAGGACTTCAGCTACTTTTGGTCGCTGTGGGGGCTTGCCAAGGCCTATTATGAAAACCAGCAGCTGGATCAGTTTTCATATTACGTGGGGAGAATCCAAAGCGAGGATTACAAATCAGACAAGGTGTTTAAAAAGGAGTTTGAAGCTGAATATCGCGAGCTGACAAAAGCGCTCTAGGGAACCTCTGAAAAATGTTGGCGAGGCAGCCAGCGCAAGGCAAAAACAGGCGAAAAAGCGGAGTTTACACAGAGTAAATGAGCATTTTGAGCCTGTTTTTAACGCTGCGATGGCAACGTAGGTAATTTTTCAGAGGTTCCCTAGCAGCACGCAAGGTATAGGGCTTGGTGCGAATTCAGATCGAACATCGACCCAAGCCCTGTCATCATACTTATGGATTAGTTGTTTTCCGATGCGCCAGCAGCGATCCAAGCATCGCAATCAGTAGAAACCAGTAGCCAACACTTCCGCCGCCGCCGCCACCACTGCCGCCGCCAGTTCCCGGGTTATCGATCTTGGGGGCTATTACTTTTGGCGTGAGGCCATCGGCTGTGTCCGGGCTGGGATTAAGAACAACGATGTTGTCGATCATCACCAGATGGGTGTGATCGATAGCACCACTGGTGTAATTCCGAAGGGGCAGCTCCTTAAAGGCACCACCGTGATTGTATCTTTGCAGCGCAGCGATTGCATCGACGATTGCCATACCGTTTCCTGTCACCTGCCCAAAAACTGTGAAGCCACTATTATCGTAGTCAAGATTGGCACTGTTATCTTTTAAATTGATAAACCATTGGCTGGTGGCGCTGTTAGGATTTTTGTCAATTTTAGCCATGGCAATGGTGCCGCGAAGGTTTGAAAATTTTGGTTCATTAATCACTGGCGCATTGGTGGTAACCGGTGCCAGAGGAACAGTCACGCTAGGCGTCCCCGTGTACTTGAACCCACCTCCCTGAACTACGAACCCCGATACGGACCGATGAAACACCGTATCTTCATAGGCTCCTGCCTCAATATAAGCCAAAAAATTCTCCACGGTCTTTGGCGTATGCTTGTCAAAAAGATTGACTTCAAAATCGCCCAGGACGGTTTGAAATTGTACGGTGGTGGCCTGGGCCATACTCGCCGATGCCAAGAGCCCCAAACCCAGCAGGCATTGCTTTGCGATGATTGAAAAGGGTAATGGTGAGCGTAAATTGATCATAAATTATTCTGTCCTGCAGGAATGAGATAGGCGGCGACATGTTAAGAGCCCGGAAGACTAAAAAACAAGCGTGGCCCGGGGGATATTTGTAGTAATTTGTAACAGGCCTATTCGGTCACATCCTCCTGCTTCACCCAGCGCCCCTGCTGGGGCACCACCTCAAATCTTGCCCATTGCCTAAACTCATCCCGACGGCAGAGCCCGGTATCGTAGGCACCCGCGCCGGCGAGGGTTTTGTAAATAATTTTGTCGTTGTCCTTGTTGCTGTTTTCTTCCGCATCGAGCACCTGGCGCACGCTCCAGTGGGCGCCAAGCTTACCGTTGCTGTAAAAACGCCCAGCCAGAATGTGCTCCGGGTGGGTGATATTTTTTTCGGCGTGTTGCTTGGCCAATTCCAGCAGCTCGCTCAAGCCCTCGGTGGTAACGTCTACATAAGAGTCCAACTCTTGCATGGCCGCCGCAAAATCTTCCTGGGTCAATTCAAACTGTCGGTCCGCCGCCCTAGCCTCTGTGGCGGGCTTGTGGCGTCGCGCCAAATGGGCGGGATAGCGCCGCCAAGCAAAAAATCCGTTAAAAGCCACCGCCATCACAAAGATCGCCAGCACATTGATCAGCACCGGTGAGAATAAAAACCCAAAGCCCAGATCATGGATTTCCGGCCCACCAATAACGGCAGTGAGCGCTGTTGCCCCACCGGGCGGATGAATGCAGCGCAAATAATGCATCGCCCCTACCGCAAGCCCAACAGCCAAAGGGCCCGCCAAAGGATGATCTCCCAAACCTTGAAAACAGGCGACGCCGATAAACCCTGAAACCAAATGACCACCCGCCAAGGCCCAGGGTTGGGATAGCGCCCCTTGGGGAACAGCAAACAAGAGTACGGCGCTGGCTCCCATAGAGGTCACCATCAACACCCCGGCTGCACTTGTGAGGGGGGCAAAGCCCAGGCACCAACAGCTGACGAGGTAAACAGCAACTATGCCGAGTAGAGCGCCAAGGGCGGACAGCAGCTTTTCACCGTGGCTGGTGGTGTTGCGCTCCAGCCCCAAAAAGAGACGGATTTCGTTGAGGAGCTTGGTAGCAGGTCTTTTCATATAAACGGCTTTTCACGCAAGGAGTTAGGTGCGGCGCACCAGATGTGGGCGGCATCCTAAGGCTTGCGCGATTTTGAGGCAAATTCTAAACCCACGGTATTCTTCCTTGACGTAAGGCCGGTGCCAGAACCAGACTTTAGGCAATCCCGGAATCCTTTCGGCACACTCCTGGCAAGGACATTAAATTGATTGCGTATCCCTATGATTTAAAAGGTTTATTTAGGTCTGCGTTGATGGCGGGCCTGTGGATTGCCGGGCTTTTGGTCAGCCCGCTTGGTACCGCAAAGGAAGTTGACGTCGTCAAGGTGGCCTATATCCAGGCCACGGACATTGACGATCCCATCTATTATTACCAGCGCCTGTTGTTGCTCGCCTTGGAAAAGACCCGCCCGTCCCACGGTGAATACCAGGTTGTTTACGCCACTAAAATAGAATCTGTGGATCGCATTCACCAGCTGGTACAAACAGGTGATCAAGCCAATCTCATCTGGGCCTCAGTAACCCCGGCGCGGGCGCAAACGCTCAGGTTTATCCCGTTCGACATGCTGCGCGGATACAACAGCTTACGTCTGTTGCTTATTCATAGCGAGAACACCGAGGTGTTTTCCAAGATAAAAACGCGCGAAGACTTTTTATCCTTTCGTGCGGGAAATGGCAGCAACTGGACTGACACACACATTCTGAAAGCCAATGGTGTTCATGTTGAGACAGCTGTTGGCTTCGATAGCCTGTTAAAGATGTTGGCTGCGGGTAGGTTTGATTATATTTCGCGGGGTCTGCACGAGGTGCATAACGACCTAATACGCTATCGCGGGCAAGGCTACCCGGTTGCCATTGATGAGTATTTGCTACTGGAGTACCAGCACCCGGTGCCCTACAGCTTTTTTGTAAGCCCCAATCAATCGCGCTTGGCTGAGCGACTGGAGTTGGGGCTTAAACAGGCAGAAAAAGACGGCAGCTTTGCCGAGCTGTTCAACAGTATCCCGGCGTTTCAACGAGCCACGGCTGAGCTGGCGAAAGAGAGAGTCAGGATTCGCATTGATAACTCCCTGGCAGTTGCGCCCGCCTCTTAAATCTCGTCAGACGCAGGAAGGTCGTACCAAACACCGTAGTGATCTCCCTGCAAGCGCATAAAGTAGAAAAAATAGCCAATAACCAACATGGCCAGCCCCCCAGCCAGAGCGGCTTCGATCATCAATCCCAACACGCAGAACAAAAAGCCACTGGCGTGGGCGATGAAAATTCCCCGTTGAGTGGCTTTCCGCGAAGGGCGAAAAGTCAGGTAGTTTGCAAAAAACCACCATTTAACCCACAGGGGCAGCGTCTTCCAGTTATCCGAGTCGCGATCAATCATAAAGGTCTCCTGGTTCAAGGTTGCTATATCAACTTCGAGCGCAGAGGCGAGACATTTTAATGATTCCACACTGGCTTTTTGGCCAGCTTCAATTCTCTGGATGGTGCGGACATTCAGCCCCGACATCTGGGCCAATTGCTCCTGAGAAAGGTGGCGACTGATACGTAACTGCTTGAGAATCATCGGGTGGCCTCAACCTCTGTGAACCCTAAACATAGAGAAATCTTGCCACAGTCGGTGACGAATTCCGCCCGACATTTACCCGACATCTGCCTCTTTTTTGGCGCTGGCACGCTTACGCGATCTGCGCCAGATTTGCCTTGCCACAAAAAACAGAACCCAAATGGCCAAGGCCCAGGGCAAAAAATAAGCAGTGAAAATGATCAAGGACGCAGTGGCTTCGGAGAGGTTGTCGACAAATTCGTCCAATGCCAGGCCAATTGGCGAAAGAACACCCGCTTCGCTTTTGGCACTGATGCTGATATTGAGAATGTCCTGCTCAACGCGTTGATACAGGCCTGCTTTTTCGCCTTGGGTAAACTCCAGCCGCGTTTGCACCTCCGCCAGTTCCGCCGCAATCTTGATCAAGGAGTCGATCGTGTTGTCAGGGTTTTGCTCCAGCTGTTGCAAACGATCGCGATAGCTTTGCAACATCTCCAGGCGCTTGCCGGAATCCGCAATAACGTCTGTCAGGTCTTCTGCGTTGGTTGACTGCTCGGTAATCTCTCCGGTATTACCAAGTAGCCCCATAAAGGGCTGCACGGCCTGGGGTGCTAATCTCAGTTGCATGTTGGCGTAGCCGTAATCCCCTCCCCTGATCGATGACTGCATAACCGCGCAGCTTCCCAACTCGTTGCTGACGCAGGTGTTTATTAGCCGATCAAAAGTAGATTGCAGTTTATCGACGTCGACTTCCAACCTGACCGAGTGTTCGTAAGCCAGAAAGGGATTTTTAGCTCGCTGTGCACCGAGATCGGCTGCTGCGGTTTTCATTTCATAAGCAGCGTCTCGCGTTGAACTCTGGTCGCAACCAGCCAAACAAGCGATGAGTAGCATGAGCAGGATGACGCGAAGATTCATAGTGGCTCCGGTGAAGGTCAACGATAGTTGGGGAGGAACACGCAGCAACTCAAGCAACCGGGTTGTCCGCCATTGATGGCGAAGCAGCCTTTAGTTGCGATCGTCGACGAGCAAGCAGGTACACACCCAGTCCTGCCAGTGCCAGCAGCGCCAAGCCCAGTAGCGGCCGGAACACAATCCAGGCGATGGCAATCGTAACGGACGCCAGAATCAGTGCCAGTAAAAAAGCCACCAAGGTCGTACCCATGCCCACAATATTGCCAAACAAGGGCACAACATCTGCCAATACACTCAGGGGTTTGAAGATCATTCCGAGGCCAATAAACATCATCGCAACGCTGGCCGCTCTTAAAATCCAGGTGCGGAGAACATTGGCTTCGTGAGCGGCAGTAAAGAGCGCGTCTGCGCTGTGTGCCCCTGTGCGCACAAATAGAATTTCTTCGCCATTGGTAGTGGTATAGGGCTCAAAGGTGTTATTGATTTGACGCGCAACCAGGCTAACCGTTTGCGGCTCCAGCACACTGTAGCGAATTCGTAGATCACCAATCGCGGGGGCTTCGGGGTTCTTGCCGCGATACAGCAGATCTCCTACAAACTGAAAGTGCTCACGAAGGTTTTCATTCAGCATGTCAGGCGTCACAGTAAGACTGCGCAGGCCACCGAGTTGAGCCAGTAAAGGCCTGGACAGTTCAAACGCGCCTAGCTCTGCCCGTTCCGCCACCCAGGCGTTATCTTCATAAGCCATAGACGCGGGGTTTTGGTGGCCCGCAGGCACCTTGAAATCCGCACTGCGAATTAACCGATTTGACCATTCCTGCTCATAGCTGTAGGTAATTTTGGTGTCCGTGCTGCCGCCCAGATTTTTTTCCTCGGTGCGCGATTCACGCTCACGCCACTGATACATCTCGACGCTGCGACTGAGACGCAGTGCATTGATGCCAATGCCGAGCTGACTGTCTTTCAACACGGCATCGGTTGCAGCGAAACCGGAAAGGTGAACCAAGCGACTATTGTTGGCTGCATCGATTTGGGTTGGTTCAATCGTCACCACCATCCCCGCGCCTTCATTTAGTGCCTTGGCCCGCTTGACTGCCTTGCCTTCGTTCCAAAAAATGAGCGGAAAAGCCAGGATTAACAGCAGGAATCCAAAAAAAATCCCTTTAATTGAACTGCCTATGCGGCTGCCCCAGCTGGTGCGTATCGTTTGGGTGTGCTTCATACATAACTCCTTTATAGGTTCTTATTGAATAATTATTTACTGCATTTGCCTGATCAACCGCCAGGCAAAAACAATCAGTACCAATACCGCTGCCACCAGCGCCAACCAAAAAATGATTAGCTTCCAATCCATATTTCGCGCTTCAACCGGCGGTCGAAAATCTGCCCCATGCAACGGCCTGGCACTCTGCAACTGCCAATCCGGCTTTTGGTCACCCAGTATCTGCTGAAAAATCTGCGCCTGAACCTGGTGATAGTTATTGGTATTGCTGTTATCAATGGCCAGCTGATAAGGCGCAAAGGGGTTGGCCATAAACTGCAATACTTGCACCGGGTGGCTGAACACCAGTTCGGGCTGCAACTGTTCGCGAAAGGACTCCGCCATTTCCAGACGCCAGTATTTATGTGCATTTGCGTTAAGCGTTAGCGACTGACTTTGTTGCCAGCCGTCGGCGACAGGCGTATTAAACCAGAGCCCGCGATGCACCAGTTGCCAATCTTGAGAAGGTTTGGCGCGGCTATAGAGCGCTAAGTTATCGCTGTAGGCTTTTTCACCCAGCCCAATGGCAACACGGCTTATCGCCAGGCTTTCTTCCCGCTCAAATTCCCAGGCGGCAATTGATTGGGCACGAACACTTTGCGCTTTGGGTGCAACCGACAATTGGCTGCGTGCGGGTTGACCTTTTTGCGTCCATTGATCCCAGGGTGCTTGTTCGCTTTTTTGAATATCGGCTTCGAGGTACAAGCCAGCAATCACCAAGGCCTCGCGCTTGTCCAGCAAGGTGAGTTTTAGGTATTGGTAATCGTCGGCTTTAAATGTGAGCGGGATACGGTTGTGGGAAAGCTGCTGTTGTTGATCGCGCAGTTGCACCAGCGTGTGGTCTGCGAGCGGCGTCCAGCGCTGCAAATCCTGGGAGCCAGCAATGGCGATCCGGCGATAGTGTTCTGTATCTTCTTCTGGCCATTCGATACGCAGATGGGTCACCGGGTGTTGCAGCTCACGAATATCCACCAGATAAAAAGCGGGCGCTGCTATTGCTGGGGCTGTAGTTGTGGTCTGCTGCTTGTCAATTTCAATGCGTATTGCGCGCTCATCCAGAATAATCGCGGTGCCGCTTTCGAGTTTGAGCTGTTCTGTGTTGGTGCCGGTTGCTACCGGATAAAATCCTACGCGGGTTGATTCCTGGTGAGTGGTTGTCGCGGCCGCTTTAGGCTGGATTCGAAACGGCAAGCGATTGCCTTGGCTATCGAGCAGCACCAGATCACTCAGGTTGCTGCGCTGCGAATAGCGATAAATGTCCGGCCCGAGTTGCAACTCCACCGCACTGCCCGCTTCAGCATCAATCGCAAAGAGCGGTGTGGCAGCGCTGGCTTGGCTTGCATAAAACGCTAAACCAAACCAGGCAATTAACAATCTCGCTATTAACGAGGTGTGCACGCGCTTCATTGTGGTTTTTCCTCGTTGGATTTTTTCGGAATCGGCGAGAGATACCCAATCAACAACATCAAACCGCCCACCGCCATAAACGACACAACGCGCGCGAGTGTGCCTGTACCACTCAAATCCCGCGTAAAGAGTTTGAGCACCACCAGCCCCAACAAGCTGGCACCGATAATCCAGAGTTGCCGATCTTGCCGAAAGCGCGAAAGGCGCATCACTGCCAAGGCACAGAGGCTCCACAAAATCGACAGCGCCATTTGCACCACATCCGAGGCCCAGAGTGCATCAGCGCGGTAAGCCACCTGATCGTAGTGATGCACTGCACGCAACACTACAAGATTTATCCAGATAAACCCTGCCCCGCCCAGCAATCCAAAACGCATATGCTGCGGCATGCTGCCCAGGTCGCAGAGGTTGCGCAAAATCGCGTAACCCAGCAGCACAATGGCCGCACCCTGAGCCAAGTCCATGGGATTCAATATCGGCAGATAGCGGCTGGCGGGGCCACCGTAGGTGCTCGCCTCGATAAACCAAATTGCCAGAGCAAATAACGCGGGCGCAGGCACCCACATGCGATACACGGTATTGAGCGGCCCGAAGGGCCAGCGCGGGCTCTTCACCAAGGCCATCAACAGTACCAGCGGTGCACCTATCACCAGGAACCACAAAAGCGTTTTGCCGGTTTGCGCCCAACCCTGCCCCAGGCTTTGCCAAAATTCGCGCAGCTGCCCTTGCCACCAGAACACCTCCAGTGCCAGCAAGCCCCACAAAAACCAGGCGCCGAGTAAATGCCAGGCGCTGGCCAGCCCCGGTTTAACGTCATCGCGCTGGCGCCAAAGCCCCCAGTAGTGGCAACCCAAAAATGCCGCAATACCTAACCAGCCGAGATTGGCCAGCGGATGAAAGCGGTAACCAATAAGCGCCGCCTCGCCCAGGCTGCGCAATAACCAAAGGCCCATTAATGGCAGCAACCAAAAGCCAGTGCGTGCCAGCAACGGCCAACTCAAACGCGGGCTCGACCAAACCAAGCCAAAGGTCGTGAGGCTGAAAAACAGCGCGTAGAGACCAAACAATTGATCGCCGCGTACAAAATCGGATAGCTCCAAGTAACCCGCCACCAACCACCAGCACCAACCGATAAACAACGCAGCAGGCTCCAGCAACTGTGCTTCTTGCACCGCGCGCTCGCGGTAACGCACTAACAACCAGGCAATCGCCAGCGCCGTGGCGGCAAGAATCACCAGGCTGATAAAGTCTCCAGAGATTAAAGGCCAAGGACCAGAGCGCAAGCCGTGCGCAGCCCATTGAATAAACAAAGAGCCGGCAGCAGCCAAATACAACAAATAGGCCGCGACACGCGGCAGCCAGCGCTCTTGACGCAAACCAACCCACAAAAGCCCCACCGCTTCCAGCGCCCAGGTGGCAGAAGTCCAACGAGCATCCAACGCAAGCGGGATCGCCATGGTCGCAAAGCCGACGCCCAAGGCAATAAAGGATTCAATTAACAAGCGATGGGTTTCGCGGTAGCGCGCCCATAAAAAACGTGCGAGTAGCAGGTAAACGCCCGCCAGTATCAGAGCGCTGATACTGAGGCCATATTCGGTGTGTTGCAGCAGTTTGACTTGCAAACCAAACCCCACAATCGGCAACCCAAATACCAGGCTACCATCCACCAAGCCCGCCAACTTGGGCGGCTGCTTGAGCGAAAAGAGCACAGAAACCAAAAGGTAGAGCGCATAAAACGCAACAAGAAACGGTTGAGTACTGGCGTAAAACTCCGGCTGGTAACGCAGCACACCCCAAGCGGCGGTAATCACAAAGGTAAACACAAAGCCCACCCAATTGAGCAATCGCCAAGCCTTAAACCAAGCAACCGCCAAAATGCCCAGATTCAACACCAGATAAAAACTGAACAGTGCCACATGGCTACCGGAGCCATCAGACGTAAGAATAGGTGCAAGGAAGCCGCCTGCGCTCGCCATCACCGCCAGCACCTGGGCGTTTTGCAAAAGCGCCAGTAACACACCCAAGGCGACCACCAACAGCATGATCGACAGCGCAACACCGGCAGGCAGTAGCTGGTAAAGCTTTAATGCGGCAAAAACCGTGAGGTAAAGCGCGGCAATACCGCCGCCCTGCAACACCTGGCCATAGCCACCTTCGCGGTTGCGGGTTTTCCAACCCAGGATAAGCAGCGCAATGGCCACCAGCGCCACCGCAGCCAGGCGCAACTCAAGCGGAAAGTAACCCTCACCTGCCGCGTACTTCACCAAAAAACTCAAACCAAAAAACATCACCACCATACCCACGCGCACGATGGGGTTGCCGCCGGTAAAAAAGCTGACAACAGCGGCAAAGGCCTTATCAATCACATTAGGTTGCAGTGGCTGCGCTGGCCTGCGTGGTTGAACGGGGCGCGGCGGTGGCGTTATCGGTGGTTTGGGCGAGGCGGCCACTGCGGGCGCAGGTGTGGAAGCCATAACCGGGGGAAGATCGGGTTTTGGAGTGACCTGGATGGGAGCTGGCGTGGCAATCGGGGCTTGGGCAGGAATGGTTGGGGCAAGCTCTGGCGAGATCGTCTCAGGAATAGGCTGGGCTGGTTTTGGGCTGGGCGTTGCCACCTTATCGCCCTGCGACGCCAGCTTGGCATTCACCAGATCCAGATCCCGTCGCAGCAGTTTGACCCGGTCAGACAGGTTGATCACCTGCCCCACCAAAAAGCCGATAACCCCACCCGCAAACCAACCCCCATGACCAAGGGTGGCAGCGCCGAGCACTATCCCAACAAAAATAAAGACGATTATGACGAGCATGGTGTGAAGTCCTTCATCGTGATGGCAAGGCCCAGCTAACGCGCAGGGCGTAAAGATGCCCGGCAGAATACGGGGGGCTTGGGGAATTGTCTATGCGGGGTTAAAAGTGGCGGGGGGTGATACTCGGGGTGGTGGGATGGGAGACGACTTTGAATGGATCAAAATCGTCTGACCTCGACTGAAAGCTCAGGGATAGCGCTTACACAAAAGGATTTACAGTCTCTAACTGTCCGACTAATACTCTTGGTCATGGCTGCCAACATCCACCAAGATAATGTCCCTATCCCGAATCACCATCTCCAACACGATTCGGTAACTCATATTAATTGAGGCGGACGACAGGCCACTTAAACGCCCTTAAAGTCTGTGGAGTCTTAGCGAAGGGTGGTGCGGATCAATCTCCAACAGCTCCAGGGTTTTCTGGTATTGGTTTAGCACCTCTGCCACACTCTCCGTGTTATACCGACCTGCCTCAACGTCGGCTTTAGCCTCCTGTAGCGCCACTGTCAGCTCGTATTCTCGCAGCTGGGCGTACTTTTCAATATCCATCACCACAAAGCGATCCCGCCCTCTTACCGAGATAATGACTTCCTCATCGGCTTTTAAGCGAGCCTCCAAAGCAGAGAACCCTTTGGTTTTCAACTCATTGGCTGTCATCGTGTTCATAGATTACCTCAAACACCTAAAGCACTATTAACGGAGCGATTAAGAGTGCCATTGATCGCACGATTGATGGGAATTCTGGGGTGACTACTTGGGAGTCGCACAGGATTATCCTTTAGAATGCACATCCCTTTTCCCGGCAGCAGTCCATGGCACTCGTTTCCAAGCTTACCCCTGTTGACTACCTACCCGACTCCAGTATCTGGTTTCAGGCGCTGCGCCATCTGCCCAACCCGATTTGGCTTGATAGTGGTAGACCTGAAAGCCTCTACGGCCGCTACGACATTCTCGTGGCCGACCCGCATGTGCTTATTGCCAGCAACGGCGAAGTCACGCGGATTCTCAGCGCCAATCAGCCGCCTATCGAATCCCATGACTCGCCCTTCGACCTGATCCGCCAGTACCTGCCCTCGGGCTTTGAGCCAACCGAGCTACCCTTTTGCGGCGGCGCCTTGGGCTATTTTGGTTACGATCTGGGGCGGTGTCTGGAAAAGCTGCCGGAATTAGCCGTTCAGGATATCGAACTGCCCGATCTGCACCTCGGCATTTATCTGTGGGCCATTGTTCAGGATCACGAACGCCAGCAGGCCTGGCTGGTGGAGTTGCCGGGTATTGATGACGCCGCAAAAAGTCGTCAACAATCCATGTTCCACAACTTAAAGCAAAGTCTTAAGAGTTGTGAAAATCCCTTTTCTATCAATAGCTTTACGTCTAAAGTTAATGCAAATTTATACGCCAATGCCATCCAAAAGATTCAGGCCTATATCCAGGCAGGCGATTGCTATCAGGTCAATTTTGCCCAGCGCTTTACTGCGGATTACACCGGCGATCCTTTAGCTGCCTACCTGGCCCTGCGCTCAGCCCTGCCCTCGCCCTTTTCGGGTTATCTCGAAACCGAAAAGGGCGCGGTGCTAAGCCTGTCGCCCGAGCGGTTTATTCAGGTGAGCGGCGGCATGGCACAAACCCAACCGATCAAGGGCACTATTGCCCGTGGCGCCAATCCCGAGGTGGACGCGCACAATGCCGAGCTGCTGCAAACCAGCCTGAAGGACCGCGCCGAAAACCTGATGATTGTGGATTTGCTGCGCAACGATTTGAGCAAAAGCTGCCATCAAGTCAGCGTCCCCGCCCTCTTTGCCCTACAGAGTTTTGCCAATGTGCACCATCTGGTGAGCACCGTTAGCGCGCGTTTAAATCCGGGGGTTGACGCGCTACGAGTGCTCGAGGATTGCTTTCCGGGCGGCAGTATTACCGGCGCGCCCAAGATTCGCGCCATGGAAATTATCGAAGAGCTGGAGCCGGTGCGCCGCTCCGTTTACTGCGGCAGCCTGGGTTACCTGAGCGCCTGCGGCAATATGGACACCAGTATCGCTATTCGCACCCTGGTAGCCGATCGCGGGCGCATGCATTGCTGGGGCGGCGGCGGCATAGTGGCCGATTCCAACGCCGCAGCGGAATATCAGGAAAGCCTGACCAAGGTGCGCCTCTTGATGCAAACCCTGGAAAGCCGCTTCGGTGGCTGAGTCGTACACAAACAATATCTACCTATTAAGGAGCAGCCCATGCTGATACAAAGTCACAGCGTCGATCTGGCAACACCTACCGGCATCATGCGCGTTTACGTGTATCGCCCGGTCGATTCGGGGTCAGAGCTCAACAACAAATGGCCCAGCAAATGGCCCGCCATCATTCTCTATTCCGAAATTTTTCAGCAAACAGACCCGATTCGCCGCAGCGCCCAGATTATGGCGGGCCATGGTTTCATCGTTCTGGTGCCCGAGGTATTTCATGAGCTGAACCCCATTGGCACAGTGCTGGGGTATGACGATGCGGGCCGGGATAAAGGCAACGCGGATAAGGTAGCCAAAACCCTGGAGGCCCATGACACAGACACCCAGGCGATGATCGAGTATGTGCAGGGGCTGGATTATTTTTCCGGAAAGATCGGCGCTATGGGATTTTGTTTGGGCGGTGGCTTGGCCTATCGCGCGGCCTTGCACCCCGCCATCAGTGCCACCAGCTGTTTTTACGCTACTGACATTCACTCTGGTCTCACCCCCTCGCGCCCCGGCAACGAAAGCCTGACGCGCACTGGCGAGATTCGCGGCGAACTGCAAATGATTTGGGGTAAGCAGGATCCGCACATTCCGCCCGAAGGGCGGGCGTTGATTTACAAAACCCTGGTGGAAAAAAACGTGAATTTTACCTGGCACGAATTTAACGGCGTCCATGCCTTTATGCGCGACGAGGGTGAGCGTTACGACGCCGAATTGCAGCTGTTGGGGTACCAAATGGCGATTGGTTTGTTTCAGCGGCGGCTTAACGCCCACAGGTAATTAAATTGCCAGAATAATCTGGTGATACAGGCCTATGCCGATAATCACATTCAACGGAAAGGTAAGTCCCAGCGCTGCCAACATCGCCAAACCAATATCCGCCTCAGGAATCGCGCCTTTGATAGCGACCGGCGCCGCAATGTAAGAGGCGCTGGCGGTGAGGCTGGCGAGGATCAACAGGGAACCCTCAGTCAGTCCAAGCAACAACCCCATACCTATGCCCACCAGGGCCAGGCAAGGTGGCGCAATCAAGGCGAATGCAAGAAGGCGCCAGTGCGCCCAGGGAAAGGGGCGCAGGGTGTTGGCCGCCACCATCCCCATTTCCAGCAGGAAGAGCGCAAGCACTGCCTTGAAAGCACCGGTGAGCAAGTTGGTTACCGAAGCGCCATCCAGTGGGCCGTACATCCAACCAATAATGACGCCGCCCACCAACAAAACAACGCCTTTGTTGGTCAGCGCTTCGTGCCAAAGCGCTCCCAAAGAAACCACCTTACCTTGGGTCTGATAGCGACGGTACAGCAAAAGGCCGATGATGATTGCGGGCAGCTCCATTAGCACAAGATAGAGTGTCACTTCCGGCCCAAGCACCAGCTTGCGTGATTCAACATAGGCAAGTGCGACAGCGAAAGTACCAGCACTGACCGAACCATAGTGGGCCGCGATACTCGCGGAATCTGCCAGAGACAGGCGAACAAAATGGCGTAACAGCGGAAAGAGTACGAGCGGAATCAAGGCACCGAGAAATACCACACCCGCCAACTCCGGCAATAAACCCCAGGAAATATTGCCGTGCAAAGACATACCTCCCTTTAGGCCGATGGTGAGCATTAACAGCAGGCTCAAGGTTTCATAGGTGGCTTTGGGGATTTTTAAATCCGAGCGCAACAGCCCGGCAACCAAGCCTAAAACGAAAAACATCACAACAATATCGGGCATAAAAACCTCCAATTTGAAGACAAAAAAAACGCCGCATCAGCGGCGTTTTACTACAAACTCAGGCTTCTGTTACTCGCCTTGATAAATTCCTTTTTTAAATCCTCGTAGGTATGCACCGCCGGGAATTGGGGGAACTCATCGATCACATTTTGCGGTGCGTGGAAAAGAATGCCCGCATTCGCCTCCGCCAGCATGGTGGTGTCGTTGTAGGAATCACCGGCAGCAATCACGCGGTAGTAGAGGGTTTTCAAAGCCAATACCGATTGACGCTTGGGATCGCGCTGGCGCAATGTGTAGCCCACTACCCTGTCGCGCTCGTCCACGTTCAGGCGATGACACCAAAGCGTGGGGAAGCCGAGTTGACGCATCAGCGGTTGTGAAAACTCATAGAAGGTATCGGACAGAATAATCACCTGAAAACGCTCGCGCAGCCAATCTACAAATTCTGGCGCGCCATCAAGCGGCTTGAGGGTGGCAATCACTTCCTGAATCTCCTTGAGCCCCAGGTTGTTTTCTTCGAGGATACGCAGGCGCTGCTTCATCAGCACATCGTAATCAGGGATATCGCGGGTTGTCGCCTTGAGCGAATCTATGCCGGTGGCCTTGGCAAATTCGATCCAGATTTCCGGTACCAACACCCCTTCCAGGTCAAGACACGCAATTTCCACAACAACCTCCGCAGATTGATCAGGCGCCGGAGCGCAAAAGGCTAAAAATTGGCGGCAATCTACCCGTTTTGGCCCCCAAAGGCAAACGGCCGGCAGCCAAGGGCTTGTGGTATGCTTCGCCACCCGTGAAGAGCCAAAAACGCCGGAGATAACCTATGAGCCAGCCGCTGATTGATGTTCTGGACCTCGACGCCCAGTTGCAGCAGTCCTCGCCCCGCAAGATCCTCAAATATGCCCTTGAGCAATTCGACAACATCGCCATCTCCTTCAGCGGTGCTGAAGACGTGGTACTTATTGATATGGCCGTGAGCCTGCGCAAGGACATCCAGGTGTTTTCGTTGGATACCGGCCGCCTTCACCCCGAGACCTATCGTTTTATCGACAAGGTGCGCCAGCATTACGGCATTGAGATAGATGTGCTTTCACCGGATGGCGAAGCGGTGCGCGAGCTGGTGCGCAAAAAAGGCTTGTTCAGTTTTTATGAAGATAACCACGGCGAGTGCTGCGGTATCCGCAAGATTACGCCGCTGCGCAAAAAACTACTGGAGCTGGATGCCTGGATTACCGGTCAGCGCAAGGACCAGAGCCCCGGCACTCGCGCTGGCATTCCCGTCATTCAAAATGACACGACTTTTGCGCGGCCCGGTGCGACCCTCACCAAGTTCAACCCCTTGGCCAACTGGACCTCGCAGGATGTGTGGGACTATATCCGTGGCAATGCTGTGCCCTACAACGAGCTGCACGATCGCGGTTTTATTTCGATTGGTTGCGAGCCCTGCACCAAGCCTGTTGGGCCAGGCCAGCATGAACGCGAGGGGCGTTGGTGGTGGGAAGAGGCCACCAAAAAAGAATGTGGCCTGCATGGCGGTAATATTAAAAGCGAAGCCTAAACCGGGGCGCGTGATGCGCCCTGAATTTTTCGGTTTAGTTGTCTGTCTCATCAACATCCACTTGGCCACTCATGCGGCGGGAGAAGTGAGACCAGCACATGCCCACGGTTAAAAACATCGCCAGCAAGATTTCGATAACCCAGGTCAGCGCAGACACATCTTTCACGCTCAGCCAACCCCAATAAATTAGCAGCCATACCAGACAGCCAAAGAGCGCAACAAACAGCACTACGCCCACAGCACCCAGTGAGTTAAACGTGGCGTTGAGGTAAAACCCCCAACCAATGATGAGCACCAAACCAGCAATGGCAAGATAAGGCGTAATTTGATTCCAGGTTTCATGGGCCCAGTGAAAATAGGAATAACCAGAGGGGTTGTAGGTTAAAAGCACCAGCAAGAGCGCAAAGATAAAACGAAGCAAAACCCCGGTAGCAGTCAGATTCATAGCCTGTTCCCTCGCAAAGTTATTGAGATGTTTGTAGCGATTTGACCAAAGGCTCGAGTTGCTCGCGCCAAGCCTTGTCGTCAACCACACCGACATGCTTGTAGCGAATCAATCCCTTCGCATCCACAATGTAGGTTTCCGGCCATCCTGAAACCCCCAGATCCACACCTAAACGCCCATCAGCATCCTGAATGGTGACTTCATAGGGGTTACCCAGATCGTTCAACCAGCGCTGGGAATCCTCAACCTTGTCCTTGTAGTTGACGCCAATGATGCGCACCCCCTCCTGTGAGAGCTTCACCAGATAGGGATGCTCGTCGTAACAGGGTGGGCACCAGGTTGCCCAAACGTTGAGCAAGCTTACTTCCCCCTGAAAAATATCGCGCGAAACCATCACTTGTGGATCTTCCAAGCTGGGTAACTGAAACTCCGGCACAGGTTTGTTGAGCAGCGCTGAAGGCATGGCATTAGGGTCAAGCGAAAGCCCCCGCCAAAACAAGAGCGCAAGCAATGCAAAAACAATCAGGGGAATAAACAGTTTTAATCTTTGCATAGGTGATTAGTCACTCGTCATTAACGAAGTTGCTACAGGTGCGGATTGCTCAATTTTGATGCGGCGGTAACGCCGATCAGCCACTGCCATTACCGCGCCCAACGCCATAAAAATGGCGCCTAACCAAATCCAGCGAACAAAGGGTTTGAAATGGACACGCATTGCCCAAGCTTTACCTTCCAGGGGTTCACCCATTGCCAGATACAAATCACGAAAGAAACCAGGGTCCAGCGCCACTTCGGTCATGATATTGCCACCAGCCAGGTAGCGGCGTTTTTGTGGCTTCATTTCGCGCAGGAACTTGCCTTTGTAGCTCACGCTCACTTTCGCTTCATCGGCGACGTAATTCGGGCCTTGCACGCGATAAACATCGACCAGTGTAAATTCGTAATCAGCAACTTTTACCGGTTGGTTGATATCCATACGCACATCGCGCAGCTCGTTATAGATACTGGTCAGGCTAACGCCCAATACAGTGACCGCAATACCCGCGTGGGCAATAATCATCGCGTAGTAACTCAGCGATAATTTTTTAAGCCCGCCCAAGACATTGTCGCTATTGCGCAGTTTGTTGCCCATATCAACCACCAGCGAACCCAGTATCCAGCTGGCAATAGATACTGCCAAGGCCGCAGCCCAGGAATAGTCATCGGCGTAAAGCAGCGGAAAAACCAAGCCGATAACCAAGCTGAAAAACCAAGGTTTTAATAACCAGCGGCCCATTTGGCCGAGGTGCGTGCGCTTCCAGTTTGCCAAGGGCCCAAAGGCCATCAGGAAACACAAAAGCCCCATTAGCGGAATAAAAAAGAAATTAAAGTAAGGCGGGCCTACCGAAATTTTTCCCCAGCCCAGAGCATCTGCAATCAGTGGATAGAGGGTGCCCAGCAACACTGTGACCATAATGACAACGAGCAGCACATTGTTTGCCAGCAAAAGGGTTTCGCGGGAAAGAAAGCCAAACCCCGGAGCGTTGCGCACAACCGGAGCGCGCAGGGCGTAAAGGGTGAGCGAGCCACCAACAACCAACAACAGGAAAAATAAAATAAACACGCCGCGCTCAGGATCATTGGCAAAGGCATGTACCGAGGTAAGTACGCCCGAACGCACCAGGAAGGTGCCCAACAAACTTAGCGAGAAGGTGAAAATGGCCAGTAACAAAGTCCAGCTCTTAAACAAACCGCGCTTTTCGGTGACGGCAAGCGAGTGAATCAGTGCGGTGCCTACTAACCAGGGTAAAAAGGAGGCATTTTCTACCGGGTCCCAAAACCACCAACCACCCCAGCCCAACTCGTAATAGGCCCACCAGCTACCCAGCGCTATACCCAGGGTTAAAAAAGCCCAGGCCATATTGGCCCAGGGCCGCGACCAGCGCGCCCAGGCACTATCCAGACGACCACCCAGCAAAGCCGCAATGGCAAACGCAAAAGTTGTGCTGAAACCCACGTAACCCATATACAGGACTGGCGGGTGAATAATTAGCCCTATGTCCTGAAGCAAAGGATTGAGATCACCACCATCTTCGGGTGGAAACGGCAGTATGCGATCGAAAGGGTTGGAGGTGAATAACATAAATAACAAAAAGCCGACCGCAACAAATCCCATCACTGCCAGCACTCGCGCTTGCATATCCAGCGGCAAGCTTTTACTGAAGAGTGCGATGGCAAAAGTCCAGCCCGCAAGCATCAATACCCAGAGTAACAGCGAGCCCTCGTGTCCACCCCAGATGGCACTGACTTTGTAGTAAACCGGCAACAAACTATTGGACTGATTGGCGACGTAAGCCACAGAGAAATCATCGATCAAAAACGCATAGAGCAAACACCCAAAGGCAATAATCACCATCACCAGCAGACCCGCAGATAAGGAGCGTCCGGTGTGCATTAGCAACTGACTGCCGGTGTAGGTACCGATCAAGGGCAGGCTGGACAAGGCAAGGCTGATACACAAAGCCAGTATCAGCGAAAAGTGACCCCACTCAGGAACCATAGCTTGTCTCCTTGCAGGTCGCATCGTATTCACCGGATTCCTGCATGGCTTCAGCGACTTCCGGCGGCATATAGTTTTCGTCGTGTTTTGCCAGAACCTGTGTAGCCTGGAAAACACCGGCTTCGTTTAGTGTGCCATTGACCACCGCCGCTTCACCCTCGGCAAAGAGGTCAGGCAGAATGCCGGTGTAGGTAACCGGCACCTCCGCTTTGCCATCGCTGATCACAAAACGCACTTCCAGGCTGTCGCTGGCGCGCTGAACGCTGCCAGGTTTCACACAGCCACCACCGCGAATACGCACATCCGTTGGCACTTCACCGGACGCAATTCTGCTGGGCGAATAAAACATGTTGATGTTTTCCCGCAATGCATAAACCAAAAGCGCTATGGCAATCGCTGAAAAAAACACTATGGCGGAGACAAGAAGCAAACGTTGTTTACGGACGGGGTGCATAGGTTACCTAGTCGTGATCCGGTGAATATTGTTCCTGCGCCAAGTCCTGTTGCAGCTGTTGTGCACGCCTGGCTTGGGCGCGCATGGATTTGAGTTGTATGGCAGGCGTAATCAACACCCAGGCTATTACGACAAACGCAATGGCGTAGGCCAGCCACACGTAAAAGCCGTGACCGTCCATCTGGATAAAATCGGTGAAAGAGTCAAATTGGAACTTCATAAGTTGGTTGCCTGCGCACTGCTCCGGGTCAACAACTCCTGTACCCATTGGGTGCGGGATTCGCGCCGGAGAATTTCAACGCGGGTGTTAACCAGGAGTACAAAAATCATCAAAAAATAAAACGCAAGAATCATTAACAGCAAGGGGTAGAGCATCGACTCATGCATGGCAGATTCGCCAATCATTTTGAGCGTGGCTGGCTGATGCAGTGTATACCACCAATCCACGGAGTACTTGATCAACGGAATGTTCAACGAGCCAATCAGTGCGAGCAGTGCGCAGGCCTTATCCGCTGTATCCCGGCTGGGTAGCGCTGTTTGCAAGGCGATAATACCCACATACAAAAAGAACAGAATCAGCATAAAGGTGATGCGCGCATCCCAGTCCCACCAAGTGCCCCAGGTAGGCTTACCCCAAATAGAACCCGTCACCAACGCCAGGAAAGTCAAGGCTGCGCCGAAGGGGGCAGCGGCTTTCAATGTCATAAAACAGACTTTGATACGCCAAACCAAACCCACCAGACCACAAAAAGCCATTAACAAATACACGGCCTGAGCCAAAAACGCCGAGGGAACATGGATAAAAATAATGCGGTAACTTTGACCTTGTTTGTGTTCAACCGGCGCGTAGCCCAGTGACCAAATCAAGCCCCAGGTAAACAATACCAGCGTGATCAAACCCAACCAGGGGAGCCAGGGGCCGGTTTTTTGGTAGAACCAACGCGGGGAACCCCACTTATGAAGCCATTGCCAAGCCAAGAGTCACCTCAGTTATGCACTAGTGGACATTCGCAGCGCCGCCGCCGTAGCCAGGGGAGCCAACACCATAGCCAGGGCGAGGATCGCCCCCAAAACAGCCAAGGGAACCGTTTCGGGGCTGGCGTCCAGCGCATAGCTCACCGCACTCGCCCCAAAAATCAGCACGGGAATATACAGGGGCATAACGATCAAGGACAACAACAATCCGCCCCGGCGCAAGCTCACGGTTAAGGCGGCGCCCATGGCGCCGATCAAACTCATGCTGGCCGTGCCCAACAATAGCGATAGACAGAGTGTTGCAAAGGCTTGGGTCGGCAGGGCCAACATCACGCCCAACAAAGGTGCCAGAAGCGTGAGCGGCAGGCCGGTGAGCAGCCAATGAACCAGCACCTTGGCAAACACCATGAAATAGAGCGGCTGAGGTTGAATCAACATCTGCTCCAAGGTGCCATCCTCGAAGTCACTGCGAAACAGGCCATCAAGGGATAGCAGACACGCCAGCAGCGCCATCACCCAGAGCACGCCCGGCGCCAGGCGCGCGAGCAGCTGGCTTTCCGGGCCTACACCCAAGGGAATCAAGCTAATGGCGATCACAAAAAACATCAGCGGGTTGATTAGTTCGCCCCGATGGCGCAGGGAGATCAACAAATCGCGCCGAAAACAGGCGCTGAAAGCGTTCATGGGGCGTGAGTATTGTGAAGAGGTCACTGAGACACTCCTGCCCTGGGACGAAAATCCTCAAGCCGAAGTGTTTTTACGCCACTTAGGCTCAGGTCCTGGTGGGAGGTGATCAATACCAAACCGCCCTCGTTAATCCGGGTCTGAAGGCAGGATTCCAAACGAGCAACCCCGAGCTTGTCGATTGCGGTAAAGGGCTCATCCAGAATCCACACGGACGCGTGGCTGATATAAAGTCGTGCCAGCGCCACCCGGCGCAATTGACCGGCGGAAAGCTGGGCGCAGGGTGTATCTCGGTAGGCGGCCATACCCAACTGGCCCAAGGCGTCGATCAGTTGGGCGTCACTGGCGGGCGCGCTGAGGCTGGCGTACCAGCGCAGGTTTTCGAGTGGCGTGAGGGCTTTTTTGATGCCGGGTTGATGACCAAGATAAAGCAGCTCGCTGGCAAACTCCCAGGCCTGTTGCTGAACAGGACGACCGCGCCAGAGAATCTCACCGTCGTAATCGCGACTCACACCGGCCAGCAAGCGCATTAAACTGGTTTTGCCGCTGCCGTTTGGGCCAAGCAATTGCACTAAATCGCCCGACTCCCAGCGCGCGTTTAGCCCGCTAAACAAGCACCGCTCATCGCGGGTACAGCGGAGTTCTCGGAGTTCCAGGTGGGGAGGCGTCAAAGTACGGCTTGCTCCAGTTGGCGGCACCATTTGCTCGAATGGGGCTCAGAGTTGGGAGATGGCTGCCGCTATACTCTTGGTGCGACGAAAACCTGCGCGATTATAGCGGGCAACGGCTGCTTTGTTCACCCCAAGGTTTTCTCGCAGAGAAGATGTTATCCAAAATAGGCCCGGCTTATGTCCAACCTGCCGCCCATCAACAAAACGCCCACTACCGCCCAGCTGATAAGCGGCGTGGAACAGGTGCGCGCGGAAAAAGTGGCATCCCTGGCCAAGCTGGTCGGGCTGACGCTGGGCAATAACCTTCTCGCCAGTGTTGAGCGGGTTGAGCCTATTGATCCGCAGCAGCGCGATCAACTGTTGCGGCGAACCCAGGAGGTGCTAATGCAACTCCAGCGTTTACCACTGACGCCCGCTATCAAAGCCCAGATTCAACAATTAACGGAGCAACAGCAGCTGTTGCAATCGCCCCAGGTAAAACTGGCGCAACTGCTGGTCAACGGCAAACCCTTGATCGTATACAGCGATCGCCCCATGACAGCTGGCCAAAGCCTGATGGTTCAGCTGACCGACTCCCAGCGCCTGGTATGGCTGTCCCAGCCGAATGCGTCCGGACTCAACCCGGCCGTCAAACCGGCGCCAGACGTCGGCGCTCAGCGGATCGCAGCCGATTTTCTGGTCAACCTGAGTCGTCCGGGTGCAACCAGTCCTCTGCAAACCCTGCGCGATATTTCGCAGCCCGGCAGCAACCTGCCAGCGGCCGCTAGTCAATCGCTACCTAACAATCATTTGCGACTTCTACTGGCCGAGGCGCTACGCACCCTCTTACCGCAACAGGACCAGCCACGGGAGCTCTTTAGCGCCCTACCCCAGCTACAGCAGCTTTCCGCCAACCAGCGACAATGGTTGCCTCCCAGCCTCCAACAAGCGCTGAAAGCCGCCGCAGATCAATTGCGCACCCCTGAGCAACTGAGTAATCCGCGCCTGTTACAGCTGGCGCTTAAAAACAGCGGGGTTTTTTTCGAGCACAAGCTCGCGACGCGACTCGCGGAGGCGGCCAGCCCCATCGCCAAGGGTGCAACAGAAAAGCAAACGGGCAATGTTGGGCCCCAGGCTACCGAGGCCCAGATTCTGACCAATCGACTCACCACCCAGGATCTTAAGGGTGCGCTTCTGCAACTGATTCACCAAACGCGAGTCGCTCTCGGCAGCGACGCCGCACTCGTTCTAACGCCGGGCAAGGGAGAGGCTCGCGCCGGGAGCCAAGAGGCGGGCAGCTCGCCAGTTACAACGAGCAACTCCACCGGCGCAACTCCAGCCAGTGAACTGCTGGCCAAATCCCTGCCCAGCCTCCTTCACTTGCTGCAACTTCTACCCCAAAAGCCGCCGCAGGAACTCAACAGCAAACAGCTGCGAACCCAGTTGTTGCTGCTATTGCATCAACAAGCGCTCTCCAGCCTGGCGCGGGTGCAAATGCAGCAGGTTCACAGCCTCAATCACCAACAAGGGCAGAGTGACAGCGCTCAACCGAGCCAATCCTGGATATTTGAGCTGCCGGTGCGCATCGGCCACGAAGCCCATTATCTGGAGTTGCGTTTACAACAGGATTGGGTGGAAGAAAAGACAGGTCAAGACGAAGACAGCCCCACCGAGAAAAAGCGTCAGTGGACAGTGCATTTGAGCTTTGATTTGCCAGAGGCAGGGCCTTTTCACGCCCAGCTGCAAGTCGTGGATGAATCGGTATCCGCCCGTTTTTGGGCGGAGCGAGAAACTACCCTCGACAGGGTGCGCACTCAGCTTGAGGGATTACGCCAGCAGCTGGAATCCGAAGGTATTAGTGTCACTCAGCTCCAGTGCCAGGCTGGCAAGCCAGCGAACCAACGCATGAGCATCAACTATTCGCTGGTGGACATCACCACCTGATGAGGTATTTATGAGCGAGCCGTTTACCGCTGAAGAGGTCCAGAAAGCCGTCGCGCTCTTTTACGACGGCAAAACTACCCCCCATATCAGTGCCAAGGGCACGGGTGAGGTAGCGCAACAGATTATTGCCATCGCCGAGGAACATGGTGTGCCCCTGTGCGACAACAGTGCTCTGGTGGAGCTGCTGGTCACCCTGGAATTGGGCGACCAGATTCCTGAAACCCTCTACCGGGCGGTGGCTTATATCATCGCCTTTGCTTATCAGCTGCAAGGCAAGGAGCCGGAATTTCACGGCAACCGCTAAAGCTCTCCGTACCAGGACACATTTTCATCAAAAACCCGCCTTGGCTAATCACCCTCGTCTTCCAAGGTGGGGAGATTGGTGCCAAACTGGCGCATATTTCTCCTAATAATTGGCAATTCTATGCCTGTCACTACTCATAGAGCGAACCCTAGTCCGATCATCAGCGTTGCCGAGTTTAAGACGCTACTTCGGCCTTTGGTGCTCGACTGCCGATTCAGCCTTGCCGACCCGGAAGAAGGCTATGCCAGCTATCGCCAGGGCCACATACCCGGCGCCTACTACCTGCACCTGGAAAAAGACCTTTCCGCGCCCCGTAGGACTCACGGCGGCCGCCACCCGCTACCTGACCCGGAAGTTTTTGCGCGTCGTCTGCGCAGTACCGGATTTTTGCCCGAGCAACCGGTGGTGGTTTATGACGATCAGCGTATGGCCTATGCAGCGCGGGCCCGCTGGCTATTGCGTTACCTGGGACATAGCAGAGTTTGGGTGCTGGATGGCGGTTATCAGGCCTGGATCGCCAGCGGCGGTGCCGTTGATCGGCGCGAACCCGCGCCGCGCATGGGTCGCTTTAGCCCCAAGCCTGCGAAGGAGTGGGTATGCAATTACGAGGACGTCAAAAACCTGGGGCCCACCGATTGCTTGATAGATTCCCGCGACCCGCGCCGTTACGCCGGCCTGGAAGAGCCACTGGACCCTATAGCAGGCCATATTCCGGGAGCCGTGAATTACTACTGGCAAGAAGTGGTCGACGAGCGAGGTTTTTTTCGGCCCTTGAGCTGGCACAAAGAACACTGGGCAAAGCTAACCAGTGCGCCTGTGGTTTACTGCGGCTCAGGCGTTACCGCCTGTGTGAACTTGATGTCTCTGGAAGCAGCGGGCGTTGATGCCCGCCTGTATCCCGGAAGTTGGAGTGATTGGTGCTCTTACCAGAACACCTAACCCAAGTTACCAATATTCGTATTCGATACGCACATCCCAGCTGCCCCCTTCATCGCTATCCAGGTTAGAGCGACCGTAATAGCGCATTAGGTAGCGCCCCTCACTTTCGTAAGCAAGGTGAATGGGGTCAGAAAAAATGGACACAAAGCGATTGGCAGGCTCAATTGAGAAATAGCGCCAGCTCGCGGGATTATCGGGTTTGGCAAGCGGTGACCGCTCAACAGGAATCTCCCGCGCTTGTAAACGGATAGTAGTAAGCCTATAGGGCAAGGTGAAGGTGAAACGCACTTTCTTGCCGGAGGTCAGTTTGTCCCATTCGCGTTGGATAAAGGCATCAAAGCCGGCGTCTATCACCAGATCCACGGTATCCATGATGGCTTTTTCCTGACGGTAACCCTCCTGATCATACGCCAGCATTAAACGACCCGTGTCAAAACGGGCGGCCAGGCGCTCGTTATCGCGGGTGTCGTTGTATTCAAATTCCGGCTGGGTCACATCGCCAAGGTAGCGCAGGGATTTGCTCGCGAAGATGCCGCCATCAGGCCGGGCATAGTCCACGCGCACTTCGCGATTTTCGTTGATCGGGGTGTAAAACTCCCGATAAAGCAGTTTGTTGGTTTCCAATTCGTAGGCAGCGCCGGACACCGCATATTGGCCGTCTGCAACGACCGGAACCGCACAAAAAATCAGGCTGGCAACAGCCATAGAGAAGATGTTTAAGGAGCTTTTATTCGCACACATAGTTCACCTGCAGCGAGTGTTAAATACCGGTGCAAAGGTAACACAAAGAGCCAGAGGATAACGAGAATCGCCAGGCTATTTACCAGGGGCATGCCCCAATCAGCATCGGAGAGCGCGACGCCGCCAGCGTAAGCCAGAGGCCCGGCAACAGCCCCGACCAACGCAGCCCTTACAGGATGATCGTAGATGATACTGAGCGAGTGCTTGAGGGTCGCGCCCATCAATAACCACAGGCACCAAAGCCAGGGCGGGGGAAAAACACTCCCGCTGTCGAAAACCAACACACCAGCCCAAGCCAGCCCGGTGTCGTGGAGCCACCCCAGGAGCAATGCCAAGCCAATGGGCATTACATCTGCCCTACCCCCCGGAAAAAAACGAAAGTGCAAGATCAATGCAGGGAGGGTATAGATCAGCGCCCAGAAATTGCCCCCCAGCACGCAGACCAACCATCCAATTTGAAATGCCAGTGCATTGACAATCCATAAGTAGAGCGCTGAACGCTTATCCGTGTCATGAGCCTTTTCCGGAGCGGAATCACTCATTGAGATTGGTTCCCGAGTTAATCCCACTAACGCCGGGCAGCGCTGGGCGATAACCGGGTTTTGCCAGCAAAACCTGCGCCGTACCTATACTGCGCTCAAGAAATCCACCCTCGCAGTAACACAGATAAAACTCCCACATGCGTATGAACCGCTCATCAAAACCTTGCGCGAGCACCTGATCCCGGTTCGCCTCAAAGCCGAGCCGCCAATCCCGCAATGTGCGCGCATAGTGATTACCTATGTCCTCCAGATGGACGATATTGAAATCTGTGTGGGATTTGGCCAGCTCTGCAATTACTGCAACAGAAGGCAGTGAGCCACCGGGGAAAATATACCGCTGAATAAAATCTACCGAACGCCGCGCCTGTTCATATCGCTGGTCAGCAATGGTTATGGCTTGCAGCAGCATCAAACCATCATCCCGCAGCAATCGGGAGCAGGTTTCAAAATAGCGAGAAAAGTTTTCGTGCCCAACTGCCTCTATCATTTCAATGGAAACCAGTTTGCTGAACTGACCACGAAGGTCGCGGTAATCGTCAAAGAGAACGGTCACGCGATCTTCCAAGCCTGCCGCGACAACCTGTGCTTTGGCATGTTCGCACTGCTCTTGTGAAATCGTGGTGGTGGTTACCCGGCAGCCATAGTGTTGCGCGGCATAGATTGCCATCCCGCCCCAACCTGTGCCTATTTCCAATAGATGGTCCTCGGGCGTCAATTGCAATTTTTCGCATACCCGCTGAAGCTTGTAACTGGCTGCCACATCCAGACTGGCAGCTGGCGTTGGGTAAATAGCGGATGAGTACATCATGCGCGGGTCAAGAAACAAACGAAAAAAATCGTTACCCAGGTCATAGTGAGCGGATATATTTTTACGTGATCCGGTTTTGCTATTGCGATTCAGCCAGTGAAACGCCTTGAGCATCAGGCAGCTGATCATCGATTGCTTTTTGTCCATGGCGTCAAGTGCGCTGAGATTTTGCACAAAGACACGGATCACCGAAGTCAGATCCGGTGTAGACCAATAGCCGCTCATATAGGCCTCACCCGAGCCAATTGAACCGCCAAACACAACATCGGAATAAGCCTGGGGATGATGGACAAACAGGTCGGCAACCACCTGTGTTTGACTTGCCGGCTGCCCAAACTCATAAACTTGCCCGTCTTCATGAATACGCAAACACGAAGATTTGAGCTGTCGTAACAACTTGAACAAACTGCGCCTGGCCAGTGCCTGATTCCAACTCAGTGCCTTGACCCGGTGGGCGGGTAATCGGGCAATACTCACGGGCGATGTTTTCGCATTCATGCTATTTAACCTTGTTAAGCCTAGTGTTGGTTTCTTCGCTGTTACGCAATGTTTGTGCTTGCGGTTCACGGTGGCCATAAAATGGGGTTCTTTTAATCAACAACCGCAAAGCTTGCCAATAAATGGCCAAGGGAATCTTGAGTGACTGCCAGGGCGTCGTCCATAAAATTCTTCGAAGGATTTTTGGCTGCCATTCGTGACGAGTCAAACTAAGTGTCGCGTCCATGTGGCAGCTGCCCTCGCGATGGTTTTCCATATGCACAAGCAGATTTTTATCCGGCCTGGTGCTGGCCCAGACATAGTCCATCTCCATAGGATTAAAGGGCGATACGTGAAACTCTTTGGCAAATCGCGTATTTGCCTTGCCCGAATCTGGATCGCAGGGCACCAGATAGGTATGACGTTGGTTCCAAGGCGTGTTGTTAACCTGCGCCAGTATGCAGGCCGGTGCAGACGCGCCCGTCTCGAAAATATAGTAGAGAGTCACGGGGTTAAAACAGAAGCCCCAGATACGCAAATTTGTCAGCATACGCACCGGGCCATTGGGGCAATAACCTTGAAGTCGGGTTACTTCCTCTCGTACCGATTCCTTGAGTGGAATATCTGGGTCACCGAGATAATCACTGCGTTTAAATTGCCCCGGTGTTTTTTTGTTGTCTGACCAAAGGCACAAGCCTTCAAAGAGATTGGGCAGCTCATCCAGGTCCAGGTAAAAAAGCCGGGTGTTGTAGGTAAATTCATGTGCGCGTGGCAAAAACCGCCGGTGCCTTAACCAACCCTCGTAGATGGCGCTGTATCGAATGACACTGGTCACCAGGAAAATCCCTCGCCAAAGGTTGCCGCGACGCGCAAGGCCGACACCACACCGTCTTCATGAAAGCCATTGCGCCAGTAGGCACCACAAAAATGCGTATTGCGTTGGCCTGAAATCTCGGCCCAGCGAGCTTGGGCTGCCACCGATTCCTGCGTAAACACCGGGTGACTGTAGGAATATTTACCTATGATTTTCTCCGGGTCGATTGCGTCACCGGCATTAACGCTGACACAAAAGGTAACGGGAGCGGAGAGACTCTGCAAAATATTCATATTGTAGGTGAGCACGGCGGCATCCGCTGTCCCAGCGTTTGGAAGACGATAGTTCCAGCTCGCCCAGGCTGCGCGCGCGCTTGGTAACAATTCATGGTCGGTATGCAGGCAAACCTCGTTTGGCTGATAGGGAATAGCGGAAAGTATGTCGAACTCTTCCGGACTTGGATCAACCAATAGTTTGAGCGCCTGATCGGAGTGACAGGCAAAAATCACCTCATCGAAAACCTCTTCGCCACGCTGGCTGGCGACAACCACTGAAGCATCTTCACGCTTTACCCACAAAATGGGACAGTTTGTGATCACTCGATCTGAAAAACCTCGAGTCAAGGGTTCAATGTAGGTTTTTGATCCGCCCTTGATGGTGTACCACTGGGGTTGTTGGGTAACGGTAAGCAGGCCGTGGTTGTAAAAAAATTGGATAAAGAATTTCAGCGGCATGGCCGCCGCCGTTGCCATACCGGACGACCAGATAGCAGAAACCATGGGCAAGATATACAACTGCGAGAAATACTCACTAAAACCCTGCGACTCCAAATAGGTGCCCAAAGGCATATCCGGTATGGCTTGGGTCTCGTGCATCTTGATACAGGCCGCGTTGAAGCGAAGAATCTCGCGCAGCATTCTCCAATAACGCCAGCTAAAGACGTTTTTAAATTGTGCAAATAACCCGCTGATAGAGGTGCCGCTGTATTCCACGCCATGCCTGGGGGAGGTTACGCTAAAACCCATCTGGGTCGGCTGACTATCCACACCCAAACGAGACATCAGTTTTATGAACTGGGGATAGGTACGATCGTTAAACACAATAAAGCCGGTATCTATGTTGTAGTCTACCCCCTCGTGATTGACTGCTTTGGTGGCCGTGTGTCCACCAAGGCGCTCTTCGGCTTCAAACAGCGTCACTTCGTAGCGAGAATGTAAAAGATAGGCGCACACCAGGCCGCTGATACCTGACCCAACGATTGCAATGCGACGGGGACTTTTTATATCTTGCTTAACGCTTGTCATGCTCGCCCCCGGTGTTACGCGACATATTTTTTAGAATTCCCAGCTGTAGCTTTGTGGGCAACCAACTGACCAAGCGCATAGTTGCTGCCAACTGCCACGGAAATTCAACCAATAATTTTCGCTCACCCAGTGCGCGCAAAATCGGCGGCAGCGCCTCACTGATATCCAGAATAAACGGCATTTCAAAATCATTTCTGTCTGTGAGCGGCGTTTTCACAAACCCCGGCCTAACCAGGCCAACATGAATGCCTTCAGCGGCCAGATCAACACGCAAGGATGCCAGCAAGTATTCAAACGCCGCCTTTGATGCGCCATAGGCCTCGGCACGCGGCAGAGGAATGCGGGTTGCCAGACTGGAAATACCCAGAATTTGCGCGGGCTTGGATGCAGCTCGCAACAGGGGTAGCGCCAGTTCAATCGTGTGGGCGGCGCCCTGGGTATTGACGTCCATTACCTGCTTGAACTTCTGCGCCGAAAACGCGTGAACGTCCAGGTATTCACAGGTACCTGCATTGAGGATAACGGCATCCAGGTGAGGCACCAATTCACTAAGCGTTTTCCTGGCCCCGTCCACTGCACTGGGGTCAGCCAGATCCATCACTAGCAAGTGACATTGCCCAGGGAATTGCTGCGCCAGTTGCGCAAGTGGTGCTTCCCGGCGAGCGGTAATCACCAACTCACAACCCGCCTTCAACAGGGCTAGTGCCAACGCCTGGCCTATGCCGCTGGAAGCGCCTGTAAGCCAGATTTTTTGTGGTAGTGATTTCATACGCGACCTAATTGAGCGAAGAGGTTGATGGTGCTTTTGCGACTGGCCGCCAAATCCACGATGGGCGAAGGATAATCAGGTAAAGACACAGGTTGGTGAAGCGCCTTGCCTGGGAGTTGCTCCAGTTGTGGGAGATACTTACGAATAAAGCGACCTTCAGGATCAAATCTCGCCGACTGACTAAACGGGTTGAAAATGCGGAAGTAAGGTGCGGCATCTGTGCCTGTAGAAGCGCTCCATTGCCAGCCGCCGTTATTGGCTGCAAAGTCACCATCAATCAGATTTTTCATAAAGTAGTCTTCACCTAACCGCCAGTCGATTTGCAGGTTCTTGGTGAGAAACATGGCAACCACCATACGCAGGCGATTGTGCATCCAACCGGTTTGATTCAGTTGGTGCATGGCAGCATCGACAATTGGAATTCCCGTTCGACCTTCACACCAGCGCTGGAACAAATCCATGTCTCTGCTCCAGGGAAACGCTTCTGTATGGGCTTGCATTGCCCGATGTCTGCAAACCTCTGGAAAATCAACTACCAGATGTTGATAAAAGTCGCGCCACACCAGCTCGCTAATCCAACAGGTCACACCCTCACTACCGGTATCCCATTCGCCCTTGTTTGCGGCGAGGGCGGCAGATAAACACTCTCGCGGAGATATGGCGCCCACGGCCAGGTAGGGCGAAAGACTTGAAGTGGCTTCCTCGGCTGGAAAATCCCTCTGATTTTTGTAGTCGTGAATCTGTGTTGCAACAAATCGCGTCAAGCGTTTGCGCGCTTCCTGTTCACCCGCAGGCCAAAGTTGACTGAGATCGCGTTGCTGCTCACCAGCAAACAAACGATCAATCTCATCCTCGCTTGGCGCGGGCACCTGCCCCCCGCCTTGCTCGGCGGGCAGGCCCAGGGGCGTAGGATTATTCGGAGCCAAAACTTCCAACCATTTCCGCTTGTAGGCAGTAAATACCTTGTAAGCCTCGCCCTGCCCGTTTCTCACCCGACCGGGAGGCACCAGAACGCGATCATGGAAGCGCTTGGTTTCAAGACCCGCAGACCGAAAAGCAGCAACTACCGATTTGTCTCGCTCGACTTCATCCAGGGGGTATTCTGCATTAAAGAAGAGCTGGCCAGCGCCTACGGTTGTTGCCAACTGGAGCAGCTGTGCCGGAATATCCTTTGCTGTTGCGCAAACAAGCAAATGCAAGCGAATATTTTTTTTTGCTAAATCGCGCCCCAGCACCAAAAGATTGCGCCGCACAAAATCCACGCGCGCCGGCGCGATTGAGTGGCGATTAACATACTCTTTACACCAAACAAAGACACAATCAACACCTTCGCCAAGTTCAGCTGCACGGTAAAGTGCTGGGTTGTCACTCAGGCGAAGGTCGTTACGCAACCAAACCAGGGATGTCATTATTTCTCCATACGCCGTTTAAGCTGACGAATAACCCCACCAAGCAGGGGAATATGTTCGTAAAGAAGCGCCCCGGCATCGAAGTAGTCACGGTGATAGATAATTTTCTGATCGAATCGGAGATGAGAGTTGCCATTGAGGCTCAATCGCCTACCTTGCGCCAAGCGCGGGTGGCTGTAGTGCATAACCCAGAAAAGCACAGCCTCCCCTACCCCATCACCGTTGATTTGCTCGATGTGATGACGAAACTCGAACTGGCAATCATCTACGGACGCAGCCAGGCCGGTGTAGTAGGCCTTAAGCGACTCAAGCCCGGCCAGCTGCTGAAAGGGATCAATAAATACAATATCCGGGCTGTAGATTTCAGCCAAAGAATCCAGCACTTTGGCATCAAAGTGGGTATAGATTTGCTTGACACTATCGATGAGTGAACGCACAGATTTACTCCCTGAACACAACCGGCATTTGCGCCAGAATATGATTGACAGCCGCTTGTACACTTTCTCCGGCAATAAAGGGATTCGTGTCTTCAACGAGCCCCAGAGGTTTGATCACCTTGCCCGCGATCCACAGAGGCTTGATGGATTTATTTCGCCACTCACCAAGGCTGTGGCGCAGCTCGCGCAAACCCTTGGCCTGATTGCTGTAGATGATGACGCTTGAGCACTGACATTGCTCGCACACCAGCAACCACTCTTCTGGCGGAAGGTCGTTGAATAACAGAACAGCATATTCCTTGATCAACAGACTGTAGGCCAACATCAATGCCAGACAATCGTCTTCGGTTTGAAAATTAATCAGTAACACTTTGGGTCCTTGCGCCTGATGCCGAAGCTTTTGTGTTTTCACATAAATGAATTCACGTAATTGCTGTTGCAAAAATGCACGGCGACTGGCACTGGCGTACTGGCCCTTACTCAACGCATCAAGCGCCGGGCTTAACCAATAGTCCGCCAATACTTCGGGCGAATAAACACCAAACAATTCATGCAATAGCGATTGTAACTTGCGCCCTTGCAGGCCTTGCAGAATCTGCGCGAGATCTTCGCCATAAGATTTCCATACATCTTCATCAGGAACATAGGCAGCGATATCCTCACTGGTATCTGCAAGCAGATCACGCACCTTGCCTATGGCCAATCCCCGTGTAAGCCAACTTTGGATTAACTGAACACGTTTGACATCCGCTAACGAGTAAAGCCTGTGCCCCTTGCTCGTGCGCTGGGGATTTACCAAGCCATAGCGCCTTTCCCAGGCACGGAGGGTAACCGTGTTGATCCCAGTCAGGCGCGACACTTCGCGAATAGGCACCATTGAGGCTTCCGTTAGCACCCTGATTACCCCATCACAAAATTGCGCAGCCCCAGGGACGGCGGGTGCGGCGCCCAGTAGCGCTGTTGTTTCAGATAATCATTGTTCAGCGTCAACAGGTGATGTTTGAGCAAGGTTAGCGGCACAACCAAGGGAACATGCCCAAGTCGATAGGAATCAATTACCTGGCTCAACTCAGCCTGTTCAGCTTTGGAAAGGCTGCCCTTGAGGTAGCCCCGCAAATGCATAAGTGTATTGGTGTTGCCTTTGCGGGTCGCCGGGTGCGTGAGTGCGGTCATAAACAGGTTTATGAATTCCGCCTGGATAACATCCAGCGGTTTTGCCGAAAAATCAGCAAGCAAGCTGCCTATGGCAAAATAGCTGGGTATATGGTGCGCCATAACTTGATATTTGTAGCGCGAGTAAAAAGCGAGCAACGCCTTAGCGCTCATGGCAGGAATCACGCTGGTTTTCCATTCGTGGTAGGCAAATACCCGCGTAATAAAGTTTTCGCGTAAAACTGCATCACTTAGTCGACCAGCCTCCTCGACGGGTAACAAAGGCATGAGCTCGATCAGACGCTTGGCGTAAATACCCCGCCCCTTTTTGTCGATAAGGTTGCCCCGCTCGTCATAGCGCTTGAGCCCGAACACCCCACAGCTGGGCGAGTTCTGCATAAACACATAGCCGCAGATCTCCGGCAGATTCTCCGCTGCAAGATCAGCTTGCTCGGCCAGTGCTTGAGTGACATCCAAATCCGGGTTATCTATACCCCTGACCCGGTTTTCGCCATCGGTCGCGATCATGCGAATGGGCTTGCGGGGAATTCCCAGCCCGATGGCCACTTCCGGGCAGACGGAGCAATACTCGAAATACTCACTCAACACGTCTGTAAGGTAGCGATTCCGCTTGTGGCCACCGTCAAACCTTACCTGATCACCCAATAAGCACTGGCTGACCCCTAGAGGGATTTTGTTCATAGCTGCCCTTGTACAACGCCTGGATTTTGTAGAGGTTTTAGACTTTAAACCTGTACAAGGCAAAGTATTTGTACAAGTTTTAGCTTTTTACGGGTGCTGGATGAGCTTGGTTCATCGAAGGGGAAAAATATTTTTGGCCTCTGGACTAGTTGGAATAATGGTAGACCTGGATCAACACTCGGTTGCATCACGTCAGTTAAACTGCATTCGATGGCCATGCAGAGGAAAACAACAACATGGTGTGTGAAGCGGACATTGCAATTATTGGTGGCGGACAAGCCGCATTGTCGGTGGCCTACTACCTTAGACGCAGTGACTATTCGTTTGTGATGCTGGATGCCGAAGAAGCTCCCGGTGGGGCCTGGCAGCATGGTTGGAACAGTTTGCGTCTCTTTTCGCCTTCCACTTGGAGCTCGCTATCGGGCTGGCAGATGCCACCCACTCAGGAAGCTTACCCAAGCCGTGATCAGGTTATTCAATATCTGGCAAGCTACGAATCGCGCTACGCATTTCCGGTAGAGCGTCCGGTATTGGTCACTGCCGTAAATAACCTTGGGGATCATCTGGAGGTTGTGAGTCACCACCAGACTTGGCGAGCCCGAGTCGTGGTCAGCGCTACCGGCACCTGGCGAAATCCCTTCATACCGCATTATCCTGGCATCGAACTATTTCAAGGGCGTCAACTCCACTCCGCCCACTACCAGTCCCCCGAAGCCTTCCAGGGTCAAAAAGTACTGGTCGTGGGCGGCGGCAATTCCGGGGCGCAAATTCTCGCGGAAGTGTCGCGCCTGGCCGATTGCTCCTGGGTTACTCCGAGTGAACCGCTGTTTTTACCCGATGATGTGGATGGGCGTGTGCTATTTCAGCGCGCTACAGATCGCTGGAAAGCACATCTGGACGGACGAGAGATTGATCAACCTGTGGGCGGTTTGGGCGATGTGGTCATGGTGCCGCCCGTTAAAGAGGCACGAGAACGTGGCGTATTGCATTCTGTGCGGCCGTTCAAACAGTTCACGGCGACCGGCGTAATCTGGGCAGACGGTTCCGAGACATCGGTGGATGCCGTGATCTGGTGTACCGGGTTTCGCCCGGCACTTTCCCATTTGCAGTCTTTGGGTGTAATAAATGCGGAAGGTAAAGTTGATGTAGAGGGTACTCGTTCTGTGCGCGAACCACGCCTGTGGTTAGTTGGTTACGGCGAGTGGACGGGATTGGCATCTGCCACGCTTATCGGTGTAGGACGGACGGCACGAACTACAGCGGAAGAAATACAGGGTTATTTGGCCAATTGTTGAATCAGGTTGAGGTCACCTGTCTCGACAAAACCAATGAAATCAACGCAGCCAATGCAATAAATCCGGTCGATACCCACAAACACGCCTCCAGCCCCGCAACTTGATAAACCCAGCCAGACAATAGCGTACCTATCAACCGCCCCAGGGCATTTGCCATGTAGTAAAAACCGACATCCAGTGAAACGCCATCGGATTTCGCGTAATTCACTATCAAATAACTGTGCAGTGATGAATTGATCGCAAACACGGCGCCGAATACCAACAAACCGCCGATCAACACTTGAGTCACCGGCAAGCTTGTCGCACTCATGCCCAATGCAATAGCCGCAGGAATGCCGGTAAGGATAAGTGCCCACAGGAAGGCGTGACCACCACCAGGAGCCTTGTCTTGCGTCTTGCCGATAATCAGCGGGGCGATAGATTGCATTAGGCCGTAACCAATCACCCAAGTCGCCAGAAAACCACCCACCCACCAAAAATCCCAACCGAGCTGGCTGCTCAAAAATACCGGCAAAGCCACCACAAACCACACATCGCGGGCGCCAAATAAAAACAGGCGCGCGGCTGACAAAATATTGATGGCACGGCTTTTGGAAAACAATTCACTGAACTTGGGTTTGTTTTTGGCTTTGCCTAAATCTTTTTTCAGAAGCATCAGGCTCGCTAGCCAAATCACACCCAGTGCAATGGCCATAGCGACTACTGCTCCGGTAAAACCCAGCAGCGCCAACAATGCACCACCGAGAAAAAACCCAACACCTTTCAACGCATTTTTGGAACCGGTCAGTAGCGCAACCCATTTAAATAATGTGCCCTGTTGATTGCCCGGCACCAATAATTTGATCGAGCTTTTTGCACTCATTTTATTGAGGTCTTTGGCAATACCCGAGAGCGCCTGTGCGCCCATGACCCAAACCGGGCTGAGCATGATCGTGGGCACTGCTAGCATCAACAATGCGATAACTTGCAGTGCGAGGCCGATATTCATGGTGCGGTTAAGGCCGATGCGGGCACCGAGATAACCGCCCACCAAATTGGTCACCACACCAAATATTTCGTAAAACAAAAATAGGGCGGCAATTTGCAGCGGGCTATAGCCCAATTGATGGAAGTGTACGACCACCATCATGCGCAAGGCGCCGTCGGTTAGGGTAAATGCCCAATAATTGCCGGTGACAACCAGATATTGTTTTATCTCTGCACTTATTTTCACCGCATCCGACCCCTTGCCAGCCCCGGCAGTTGTCATGTTTGTGCTCCTGCGTCCGCAAGGCCAACCAGTTTTGCCAATTCCACCGTGCGGTTGGAATAGCCCCACTCGTTGTCGTACCAGGCATAAATTTTTACCTGGGTGCCGTTGATTACCATGGTAGATAGAGCATCCACAATTGACGAACGCGGATCGCCACAGTAATCGGTAGATACCAAGGGACGTTCCTCGTAGCCCAGGATATTCCGCAATTCGTTCTCACTGGCGGCTTTCAGCAAGCCGTTCACTTCTTCAACCGTAGTTGCACGCTTCACTTCAAAGACACAGTCCGTCAATGAGGCATTGGCCAAGGGGACTCGCACCGCATGCCCATTCAAACGGCCACGCAATTCCGGAAATATTTCGGCAATCGCTGTCGCCGATCCGGTTGTGGTTGGAATTAAATTGGAACCGGAGGCCCGTGCGCGACGCAAATCTTTATGCGGTTGATCGAGAATGGATTGGGTGTTGGTGAGATTGTGAATGGTTGTAATCGAACCGTGTTTGATACCCAGCTTTTCGTTAATCACTTTCACTACAGGTGCGAGGCAATTGGTCGTGCAGGATGCAGCGGTGACGATGTGATGCTCGGCAGGATTAAACAGATGCTGGTTTACACCCATCACAATATTCAGTGCGCCGGTTTCTTTTACTGGCGCGCTCACAACAACGCGCTTAACGCCTTGGTCAAGATAAGCCTGCAATACAGCAACGGTTTTCATCTTGCCGCTGGCTTCAATGACCACATCACAACCCGACCAGTCGGTGTCGGGAATGGCTTTGTTAGTAGTGATGCGAATTGATGATCCGTTAATGACAAGCGCACCGTTTTCCGCGCTAACCGCCTCCGCCCAAGTGCCCTGAACGGAATCGTATTTCAATAAATGCGCATAGGTTTCTGCATCGGCAGCTGGGTCATTAATTTGCACAAACTCAAACTCTGGCCAATGCCAGGATGCTCGCAATGCCAAACGACCAATGCGGCCAAAACCATTAATTCCAAGCTTGATTTTTTTCATTCAAATAGTCCCACATTGGATTATTCAACAGCATTGTATTGTTTGACGCACGTTTAGACGCTCAAGGTTTTGCTCTAGCCAGGTTTCCTGAGCGCCCCGCAAAATCGTCAGGATCTCTAACGCCCAGCTCGGTAACTGTGGATGCAACCGATAGAACACCCATTGACCAGCCCGCCTGTCCAATAGCAAGCCGGCCCTGCGCAGCTGGGCAAGATGACGGGAAATTTTGGGCTGGCTAGTAGCCAATGCCATTGTCAGATCGCAAACGCAAAGCTCGTGTTTATCGGCAAGTAACAGGGTAATGCGCGCGCGCGTTTCTTCGGACAAAGCTTTGCAAAACACGTCAGGCGTCATAACGGGCCTCTAGAGGTGGGTGATTAGTGGCGACTTACTAAGTGACGGCTTAATATATGGAAATCCATATATATGTACAAGCAAATATGTACACGTCTTGGTGAGCTAAGCCAATCGCGCCGGAGGCTCCGGGCACGACTGGCTTTATACAGCGGGAGTTACTGGATGAACGAAAGTAAGGGGGTTAAAAAGTGGGCAATTGAATATGTTCGAAAAGCTCGTCAAGTTCCGCGCGGGAGTGCCGGTTAAACGCCTCGTTAACCAGGTCTTTGGTCAGGTGGGGGGCGAATTTCTCGATAAAGTCGTACATAAAGCCCCGGAGGAAGGTCCCACGTCTGAAACCCAGCTTGGTGACGCTGGACTCAAACAAGTGGCTGGCATCCAGGGCGACCAGATCCTGGTCCAGGTTCTCGTCGTAGGCCATGCGAGCAATGATGCCAATACCCAGCCCCAGACGCACATAGGTTTTGATCACGTCCGCATCGGCCGCGGTAAACACTACCTTGGGCGCCAGGCCGCGATTAATAAAGGCTTCGTCAAGCTTGGAACGGCCAGTAAAACCAAACACATAGGTCACTATGGGATGCTTGGCAACATCCTCGAGGGTCAGGTGAGAGAGCTGCGCCAAAGGATGCCCCTTGGGCACCACAATGCAACGATTCCAGCGGTAGCAAGGCATCATGATCAGGTCGCTGAAAAGCTCCATGGCTTCGGTGGCAATGGCGAAATCCACTGTGCCGTCCGCCGCCATCTCCGAGATCTGCATAGGCGTACCCTGATGCATGTGCAAGGCCACTTCCGGGTACTGGCGAATAAAGGCACCAATAACCGGTGGCAAGGCATAGCGCGCCTGAGTATGAGTGGTCGCAATGGAAAGACTACCCTTGCGCTCATTGCTGAACTCCTGGGCCACCTGCTTGATACTTTCGACCTTGCGCAGTATCTCTCCGGCGGTCTTCAGGATGGCTTCACCAGCCGGCGTAATACGCGTTAAGTGCTTGCCACTGCGGGAGAAAATCTCTACACCCAGTTCATCTTCCAGCAGGCGAATTTGCTTGCTGATACCGGGCTGAGATGTATAAAGGCTTTGAGCGGTTGCCGAAACGTTTAAGTCATGGTGGGCAACTTCCCAGATATAACGCAGTTGTTGCAGCTTCATAAGCCCTCCGAATGGCCCATCGCTGGATGTTACCGGTGAGATCGGTGCTTGAGGACTACGGGAGCACCGTCAATCAAGTTATAAAAACCAAAGTCATTTATATGCTTTAACAATAGACCTTGTTCAGTTTTTTGCCAGGGCCAACTACAACCTCGGCTAAAACCCAGGCACTGCTATAACTTTAGACTATATCCAGGAATTTAATAGTTTTTCACCGAATAGACACAACCCCAGGGGCTTGCATGACAGGGTAAGGATAAATAGAAGGGTAATCCCGGGAAATTAAGGGCCTTCGTTGGCAACCCCATGGGGAACATGGCCGGTGGGGACATGCTCACTGGCTGATTCGCAGTGGAGCTGTTGGTCATCGAAGAAGACATCTGCCCCATAGGATTTGAGAAAAGTCCCCTTGGGAAGCCCTCCAAGAAAGAGCGATTCATCGATCCGAATTTTCCAGGCTCTGAGGGTTCGTATTACACGTTCATGGGCGGGCGCGGATCGGGCGGTGACCAAGGCCGTGCGAATCGGGCACTGCCCTTCCCCAAATTCCGACTGAAGACCATGAAGCGCGGCGAGAAACTCCTTAAACGGCCCGCCCATCAGGGGTTGTCGAGCTGACGCTTTTTCACTTTCAGCAAATGCCTCAAGACCTTGTTTTTTAAATATTTTTTCCGCCTCATCCGAAAAAATAACCGCATCTCCGTCAAAGGCAAAGCGCAATAAATCATCCTGAACAACCCGGTTTCTGGGGGCAATCAAGGTCGCGGCCGCAATACCCTGATTCAAGGCCTGGCGAACATCATCCGCCTCGGTAGACAAAAACAGGTGGCAGCCAAAGGCTGAGGCGTAGCGATAGGGAGAATTGCCTCCACAAAAGGCCGCCCGGGTGATTTTCAGGCCATAGTGCTCGATGGAGTTGAAAACCCTCAGCCCCGTATCTGCGCTGTTGCGCGAGAGCAATATCACCTCGACCCTGGGCTCCCCGCCCAAACGCTCGTTCAATCCCAGCAGCTTCTGCACCATTGGAAACGCATCCCCCGGCGCCAGGACTTCATCTTCGTGCTCAATTTGATAGCGGGCATAAGCTTCCAGCCCCTGTTGCTGATAGACCTGATGACTCTCGTCGAGATTAAAAAGCGCACGGGAGGATATGGCGATAACAAGCTTGGTTCCAAAACCTGAGGGCATGGCGAATCTCAATGGTTGATTTTGATGGATCAAGGCTAAGCGATTGATTCCTTGAACGCCAGCTGTCGCACGACAACCGCAATAAAAGTTTAACAAAACTGTCGCCTGACTTTCACATTTGTCGCCAATTATGTCGGCACTGCAATTTGAACCATTGAAAAAGCGCCAGGGAAACGGGCCGTGTGGTGTTGCAAGAACATGCATTTCAATCCTTATACCTTTGCCTAAACTAGAGAGTTAATCACATGAAGATGAAAAGCCTGATCGGTCTCAATGCCCTTGCCGCCGCCATGTTAACTGCCTGCGGCGGTGGTGATATCAACTTGAACCCCAGCAACACCGTCACAGACTCTAACAACAATACCGTTATCAATGAAGGCGCTGGTGCAGCGCCGGTTAATCCTTGCGCAAAATATCTTCGTGCAGGTGTAGAGTTCCAGGGAACCTTTGCCAATAACAACTGCACCTACTCGCCAACTTTCGTCAGCGACACTCGCCCAATGGCGGTTGATTTGTTTATTCCCGAACTTGCAAACGGTGGTTTGCACATTTTTGAAGACAGCCTGTTTATTGGTCAGGATGTTGATGCCAACTCTGCCAGCACCGGCGTACGGATTCCACAAAACGGCGAAGGCCCAACCTTAACTATCGCAGCCGGCGCTAAAATCGCGTTTAGCGCACCACAAGACTACGTTATGGTTGCGCGCGGTTCACGCGTCTTTGCCGAAGGTACTGCGGAAAAGCCCATCGTATTCAGTTCTGTTGTAGATCTTCGTGATAACGCGGCAACGGAAGCTGATCGTGGCCTGTGGGGCGGTGTACAAATTAACGGTAACGGCATCACCAACAAGTGTACTGACGCACAGCGTGAAGTGGCCGGCACCAACCCACACAACTGCCATGTAGTAGCCGAAGGTCGCCCAGCGCATTACGGTGGTAACAACAATACCGAAAACTCTGGTGTACTGCGTTACGTACAAATCAAACACGCTGGTTATCAGGTTGTTGAAGGCGATGAATTAAATGGTCTTACACTGAACGCAGTTGGCTCAGGAACAACTATTGAGTATGTTCAAACCTACACCACCCTGGATGACGGCTTCGAGATGTTTGGTGGCGCGGTAGACCTGAAATACGTTGTAGCCGTTAACGTGGGCGACGACTCTCTTGACTTCTCAGAAGGTTGGCAGGGCGATATTCAGTTCGCCTTGGTTGTCCACATCTCAGGCGCTAACTACTGTGTAGAAGCAGATAACACGGGATCTGGTCGCGCTGATGATCTGCAACCCTTCACCAAAGGTCGCATTTCCAACATGACCTGTGTGCTTTCCAATGTTGCCTCTGGTCAAGGCGATCATCCATCAAGCAAGGGCAATTCTCGCGGCGCCATTTACCGTGAAGGTGCTTTCTTTGAAATGTATAACTCCATCATTACTGCCAACACTGATGGCATGACACAAAGCCAGTGTCTGGTACTTACCGACTCTGAAGGCCCAGCCACTATTGCGGCCGCAAAAGCAGGCTGGTCTGTTGCACACAGCAACCTGATCGCTTGTACCAGCCCGCTCACTGTTGGTCGCGCGGATCCGAGCAACGCTGATTTTTCTCTGGCCAATTGGTTGAACGCCGCTCCTAACAGCAACAACTTTGTCTTCAGCAGTGCTGAAACCGGCGCCCTGCCCGTCAGCGTTCTGAAAGATCTGGCGACCAACGATCGCGCCTACATGACGCTTGCGGCCATGAGCGATGGCAATACCAATCCGATCAGCGTGCCTGTTTTTGACGTGACTGCTTTGAATGATTCGTTTGTTGCCGGTGCCGTTCCCGCGCTGGGATCTTCAGGCAGCAGCTCCTTTTTTGAAGAAGTTGACTTTATAGGTGCTGTAAAAGATGGCGACGATTGGACTCAGGGTTGGACTGTCGGCTTGCAAAACTAAGCCAGCTTTCATTTCCTCAGGCAATCACGCGATTTGATGACTGACGTTGAGGCGCCTGCGGGCGCCTCAATACTAACTGGCGGTCATTCGCGCCCTCAGCGTTAAAAGGGTTTATATCATGCAAAAAATTAGCACAAAACGAAGCCAACTCTACCTGATGGTGGCCGGAGTCTCTTTGGCGATGTGTGCGACAAGCCAAGTTTCTGCGCAGGAAAACGAAACTCCAGCCCAAGCCTCTATGCCAGCACTCGATATTGTTGCCCCACCTATTGATGAGATGCTTGTGAGTGGACGACTCAAGTCTGGCGCACAGTCCATAATCGAAGAGCGACTTGATCAGGCTTTCGCAGCGGATCTGCTTGGCAGCGAACAGATTGGTCGGGTCGGCGATGCCAACGTTGCCTCAGCATTGTTACGTGTAACGGGCGTTACACTGATCGAAGACAAGTTTGTCTATGTTCGCAGCCTCGGCGAGCGCTATTCAAGTACCTCACTCAATGGTGCAGCGGTACCATCCCCTGAGTTGACGCGCAATGTACTGCCTCTCGATCTGATCCCCTCTTCTATCGTCGACTCGCTCAAGGTTCAAAAAGCCTATTCTCCCGACCTTTCGGCCAATTTCGGCGGCGGTAATATCGATATTCGGACAAAGAGCATTCCTGACGAATTGGTTTTTGATATTAGTATTGGAACAGGCTACAACAGCGAAAGCTCGGACAAAGGCCTGACATACAGCAGTGGTGGCGACTCATCTGCGCTACCGCTCACGATTCAAAACGCTTTACAAACCTATCAAGGTCGCGTTGGCATTTCCAGCATTCAGTCCTTTATTGCCGGAGGGCGCGAAGTGACTGAAGAGATGAGGACTGAGGCGTGTAGAATTAATCGCGACTTGGCTTTGTCGCTCAATAGAGATGTTGATACGCGTCAAAAATCCATGCCACTGGATTTTGATATCGATTTGGCACTGGGTAATGCGTGGCATCTTGGTGACGACTGGAAACTGGGCGTGTTGGCAAATGCGTCGCAAGATTCAGAGTGGCGTAACAAGAATCAGTCACGTCAGGGTATAGGCGCGCCAGATATCATCTATTCAGAGCGTCAGCGCACAGTAGAGGAAATTCGGGAACTCTATTCGATTAACCTTGGTGCTGAATATCAGGAAATGCACAGCCTTGCGCTGAATGCTTATCAGATAACAAACACTCAGGACGAGGCCAGCCTCACCCGAGGATTTCAGACCAACTTTACCCCCGAAGACGGAAGCCAGATAGTGAACTATCTGACTCGTTATGAAGAGCGAGAGCTGGAGATATACCAATTGCTAGGCGAGCATCGCTTTGATCAGCTGGCAAACCAAACACTTGGAGAGCTCAGCGTTGATTGGTTCTACTCTGATTCAGAGGCGTCCACCAAAATCCCTAATCGCGCCGAAATGCTTGGGGCGAACACAATTGACCGCCAATCAGGTGAGGTACTCAGCAACCGGCTTTTGCCTACCACATCAATGGCCATTTTCTCCTTCCTTGAACTTCAGGATCAGGTTGAAAGCTATGGCTGGAATGCTAATCTTCCTTTAAGTTTTGGCAATAATGAAGTCAAGCTGACGGCAGGCTATAGCTACAACGATAAAGCCAGAACCTACTATGGTTATACCGCAAACATTAACTCTGTCGGGGTGCTCAATGAGGTATTGACCGGCACTCCGGGTGAGGTTCTCGGGAATGACAGACTATCCAATCTCGACAACCCGTTTGAGTTAACTGTTGGCAGTGGCTTGGGGACAGAGAGCTATATTGCCGCTCAAATGACGGATGCATTTTACGGCATGGTAGATGCGACCTTCGATTACACCTGGCGTATTACTGCGGGGGCCAGATACGAAGACTTTAAACAGGCGTTGCTGCCCCTGGATCTGTTGGACTACTCAGGCAATAGCATTCAGCAGCTAATTGAACAACTACAAGAGGAAGATCAAACCTTCGCTATCGCCAATAACGATTGGTACCCTTCCCTGGCAGTCACCTATATGAATGAAGGCTTTATGAACGCCGACAACTTTCAGGTGCGCGCCAGCTTCAGCCAGACAGCGGTTCGCCCTGATCTTCGTGAAGTGTCTGATGTCCAGTACATAGATCCTGAGCTGGGAATTCGCGTGCAGGGCAATCCACAATTACAGCGCTCTGAGCTGGATCATTTTGATTTGCGTACGGAGTGGTTCTTCAGCAACGGCGATAACTTTACGGTTTCGCTGTTTTACAAGGATATATCAAACCCGATCGAACAGAGCCGAACGCCCGCGTCAGACGATGACATTCTTTTGCAGTTTTACAATGCAGACTCGGGTGAGATTTACGGTGTTGAGTTTGAGGGGCTCAAAGAACTTCCAGCAGGCTTCTTCGTGTCTAGTAACTTGACGTTAAGCAAATCGGAAATCGTATCGCCGAGCGAACTGGGCTTTACCAATGTCACACGGCCAATGAGTGGCCAATCTGAGTATGTACTTAACACCCAACTGGGATATGACTCAGACAATGGCATGCACAGTGTTTCGCTAGTCTACAACGTGTTTGGGGAGCGGGTTTACTACGCTGCAAGGGGCAATGGTCACCAGGATGCCTACGAGCAGCCATTTAACTCGCTGAACCTGGTCTATAGCTTCTACCCTACCGACTCATTGACGGCTAAATTGAAAATTAGCAATTTATTAGGTGAACATCGGAAGTTCGAACAAGAGAACTCAAATGGAACCAATGTAAAAATATTGCAACAGGATATTGGAACCAGCGTCGGTATTGATCTCAGCTTTTCATATTAAGGCAGAGAACCTAACCGAGTTTACAAGGCCGCTTTTTAGCGGCCTTTTTTGTTTTTGTGGTGCTCCCTTGCCCAATTGTGACAAATATATGTCAATAAAGTGAACATATAATGTCGAGATAATTAATATTTAAATTTTTTTCGTTTTCGACTCAGAATGTCACAATATATTAACAATAGTGTGCTTTTCAGCTGATACTCTTATAACAAGATCGTTTAAAGCACGGTTTTGGTGCAAACGATTTCGAACTGGGGCAAAAAGAATAGTCCTGATGTTTACTGTGGAGGAACCTACCCATGAAAGCACTACATATAAAAGCTGTTAAAACAACATTTAGGACTCTAGCTCTCCTGGCAGCAGCTACATGCCTACCGAGTTTTGCCAGTGATGCTTACCGACCAGCAACTTTTGGTGCTGCTCAGGCTCAGCTGGAGAACCGCCTATCGCTTCCCGCCAGCCTGCTGGAATCCAAATCAACTATAGCTGTTTATTGTCAAGCTGATGTGCCAGTCACCGGTGTAATAACTGAAACCCAGTGTTTTGAAATGACGGAATCCGGCCTTGGGGATCAAACCCTTGAAGCTCTCCGGGGAGTAGCCTTCAGTCCCGCCGAAGTTAATGGAACGGCGGTACCCGTTCGAATTCAGTTTCGCGTAGTACTCTCAGCCTCAGGAACACAACCTTCGGTATTGCTCTTACCTAACTTGGGTACTCTTCAAGGGCAACACGGTGTAGATTACTTTGCTCCCCAAGAGCGATTGGACTCTACGGCGTGGTATGAGTCTTATCGCGAAAGCCAGGTGGGTTCTGGAAAAGCCTTTTTTGAGCGAGGCCGTCTGACCAGAGTCATTGCGAGTATCTCCACATCAGGTGAAGTGGCTAGCGTTAGCACGCTGGATGCCCGCGGGGCGAGCGGTAAGAGGGATGCAGCGGCGATGGAGAAAGCGTTAAAGTCGTCTCGATTTATCCCAGGGTTTGTTCGCGATCATGCCACTGAAATGCATTATGTTGCTGTGCTCAACTACGCCAAATAGTAAGCGAAAAAAAGGCGAGCTCTTGAGCTCGCCTTTTTACTTCTGATTTCTTCTGAAGAAAACCGCCTTTGAATCTTAAGACTATCGATCAATCTCTGCGGTTTCGCGCAGATAAGCCTGCAAGCCCCGAAATTCGTTTTGTCCGTAGATAGCGTTCAACTGGGAGGCTATTGCTTGCCTCTGCTCCAAGGGAACCTGTTCAACATCTTTATTCACTGCGGTCAATTCAACCACCGCATATTTCCCTTGACCGAGAGGCAAGGCCTTTACATTAGGCTCAGCGCCTTCTGGTGTGGCCATGGAAAACACTTGCTGAAGCAGCTCACGATCAAGGGTGGTGTCGTTACGACTCGCCTTCTGAACCTCCTGGTACTCCAGCCCTTGCTTTTCAGCGAAAGACTTAATGGTTTCGCCGGACTCAATTTGAGCGGCAATCTGTTTGGCTTTGTCCGCCAAAAGCTCTTGTGTTTTGGCCGAGTTCAGTTCTGCCACAATCTGGTCGCGCACATCTGCAAGTGGCCGTAGGTAGCTTTCCTCAAACTGAGTTTTCTTGAGAACCACAACGCGATTTGGAGACAATTCAATCACATCACTCGCATTGCCGTCTTGCAGGACCTCCTCTGAAAACGCAGCACTTACAAAAGCACCTTGAGCAGCCATACCCTCGCCGCCGGTTCGGGCGAAGAGACCCGAATTCTTTGTTTCCAAGCCTAGCTCAGTGGAAACGTCCGCAAGATTTTCGGCGTTATAAGACAAATCCCTCAAGCGCAATAACAAGCTGGCAAATTCACTCTCTGCTGTCTCCCGACGAAGTTGATTGCTCAGGCGCTCACGCTCGTCTTCGAAAGAGGGAAGCTCAACACCCCGCTCAGCAAGTTTTTTAATAATATGGGTGCCGGCTTCTGTTTTCACCGGGGCAGAAACTTCACCTACAGCCAAACCAGAAAGTGCGGAAGCAAATGCCTCCGGAAAATCATTCCCCGAGGCAAAGCCAAGGTCACCACCTGAATCTTTGCTGCCCAGATCGTCTGAATAACTTTTAGCAAGATCCTCAAAGGACTCGCCAGCGGCCAGCTTCCGTGTGACCTCATCCACCTTAGCTTCATCATTTGACTCAATAAGAATGTGAGCCACCTGGAACTCAGGATCAGCCTGAAAGTTCACCAGATTCTGCTCATACTGCTGACGCAGTGCATCTTCAGTAATGTCAACTGACTGCATTAACCCGTCGACACTTAGCTCGATATAATCAACAGCCACCTGTTCCGGTTGAGTAAATGCCGCAGAATTTGACGAATAAAACGCCTGAATGTCGTCTTCAGTAATATTCACTCCATCACTCACCAACTCGCTGTCAAGTGTCACATAAGCGAAATCACGCGTTTGAAAGTTGAGGGCAATAATAAACTCGAGTTCATTAGGGGTTACAAATCCCGTATCGACGATCCCGGCGCTCAACTGGCTAATGATCGCGTCTTCACCAATGGCCTTCTTGTAGCTGGTAGGAGTGTAACGAAAATTACTGATGAGATTTTGATAGCGGCTCGGATCAAAAACGCCTGTTTCGTTCTGGAAGGCGGGTGTAGCAAGAATCTCTCTGTTTAAAGATTCATCACTCGCCACCAGTCCAGCGCCGCTCGCTGCCTGAACCAGAAGAGCGCGCTCTACCAAGCTCTCTACTGCTGGACCGCGCAGGTGCTCTTCAGTTAAAAATTCTGCGGGGATCGAATCACCATAACGCTCTTGCATTTGCTGCCGCCGATTTGCGATAGCCCGCTCAACGTCCAACCGCGTTAGGGTTTCCCCATTAACTTTTACAGCGCTCTGCTCAACCGGATCTTTATTGAACAGCGACTCCGCGCCCGAGAGTGCGAAAAGAACAACTAAAAAACCAATAAGGATGCCGGACACCAGCCCTTTGGAGTTGTCCCGAATATTTTGCAACATGATTGACTCCTAACTTACAACTATCCAGATGCCCGGACAGTGCCGTCTTGAGACGACGAGCTCAGTGAGCGAACAACTCAATTAAAATTCTTTTATAAAAAAAGGCGCATTCTGATGCGCCTTTCTCCATCCCGCGACTACAGGCTTTGCCAGCGAAAACCCTAGTTAACGGCGTCTTTAAGTGCTTTACCCGCTTTAAATCCTGGCACTTTGGATGCCGCAATTTGTATTTCAGCACCGGTTTGAGGATTACGGCCAGTACGGGCGGCGCGCTCTTTAACTGCAAAAGTACCAAATCCTACCAAAACAACCGAATCACCTTTTTTCAGGGCGCCGGTAATACCATCGACGACTGCATCCAAGGCACGGCCAGCTGCCGCTTTAGGAATATCCGCAGATGCGGCAATAGCTTCAATCAGCTCAGTTTTATTCACGCTTAACCCCTTTTGATTATATGTTGCAGAAATTTCTGTTAATGCAGACACCCTTTAATACTCAAATATTCAAGTTGTCGGCTCTGCACCAACCCGCGCAGCAAATGAACTGCGATTTATACCAACTGCTACCTGAGGGGTCAAGGAGACATTGCAGCTTTGTAGATTGCCCCCACCCAATTGGTTGGTTTTTACTCAATGCTGATCAAACACTGAGCGCGAGGGGGCTTGCCCAAGCTCCCCCGCCTTGCTTCCAGACGATCAATGAGTGCTTATGCGGCTTGTTGCCTCAGCCTTTTGGGCTTCTTTTTGCAACGCCTGAAACTCTTCATCGGACAAAGGTTTGGGCATATGCTGCAAGGCTATTTGCAAGACTTCGTCTATCCATTGAACCGGCCTAATAGTTAAATCCTCTTTGATGTTGTCGGGAATCTCTTTGAGATCGCGCTCATTATCAGCTGGAATCACTACGGTTTTTATGCCTCCTCTGTGAGCTGCCAACAACTTTTCCTTGAGTCCACCGATACGCAAAACTTCCCCTCGCAGGGTAATTTCTCCAGTCATAGCAACGTCTGCCTTGACCGGTATACCGGTCAGAACCGACACCAAGGCGGTACACATCCCAATACCAGCACTTGGGCCATCCTTGGGTGTTGCCCCTTCAGGAACATGAATGTGGATATCAACTTTTTCGTGATAGTCCGGCGCTATACCCAGGCTTTGCGCGCGCGAGCGAACTACGGTCAAAGCCGCTTGAATCGATTCCTGCATTACATCGCCCAAGGAACCGGTTTTGATCATCCTGCCTTTACCACTCATCGCGGAAGACTCTATGGTCAAGAGCTCGCCCCCCACCTGCGTCCAGGCGAGGCCAGTTACCTGCCCTATTTGATCCTTATCTTCAGCCCGTCCAAAATCGAACTTGCGAACACCCAAAAGATCTTCAAGAGCACCGGCATGAATCTTGTCGGTGGAGGCCTTGCCGAGCTTGACATGCCGAGTGACTACCTTCCGACATAATTTGGCGATCTCCCGCTCCAGCCCTCGAACCCCGGCTTCGCGCGTGTAATAGCGAATAATGTCGCGAATCGCTGCCGGCTCAATATCAATCTCCCGCTCAGTCAAGCCATTGGCCTTGAGCTGTTTCGGCACGAGATAACGCTGCGCAATATTAAGTTTTTCGTCTTCGGTGTACCCCGGAATCCTGATCACCTCCATACGATCCAGCAAGGGTCCGGGAATATTCATTGAGTTGGAGGTACACACAAACATCACATCGGACAAGTCATAGTCCACTTCGAGATAGTGATCATTGAAGTGGTTGTTTTGTTCCGGGTCCAAGACTTCGAGCAACGCGGAAGCCGGATCGCCTCGGTTGTCCATCCCCATCTTGTCGATTTCATCCAGCAAAAAGAGAGGATTTTTTACCCCAACCTTTGCCATTTTTTGGATTAACTTCCCGGGCAGTGATCCTATGTAAGTACGTCTGTGACCGCGAATTTCTGCTTCATCACGCACACCACCTAACGCCATGCGCACAAATTCGCGATTTGTCGCGCGCGCGATGGACTCTCCAAGGGAGGTTTTCCCCACCCCAGGCGGGCCAACCAAGCAAAGAATCGGCCCCTTAATTTTTTTCACGCGCTGCTGTACGGCCAGGTACTCGAGAATACGCTCCTTGACCTCCTCCAACCCGAAGTGGTCTTTTTCAAGAACCTCCTCGGCTCGAACCAGATCGTGACGAACTTTGCTGCGTTTTTTCCAAGGTACCTTGAGCATCCAATCGATATAAGCGCGCAAGACTGATGCCTCAGCAGACATAGGCGACATCATTTTCAATTTATGCAGTTCTGCACGAGCTTTTTCTTCCGCGTCTTTTGGCATTCCCGCTGCCGCAATCTTCCTTTCGAGTTCGTCAATTTCATTGACTTCCTCGCCGAGTTCACCCAGCTCTTTCTGAATGGCTTTCATTTGCTCGTTCAGATAGTACTCGCGCTGACTCTTTTCCATTTGTTTTTTGACTCGGCCGCGAATCTTTTTCTCTACCTGAAAGACATCCATTTCAGACTCCATGAGCCCGAGCAAATGTTCCACTCGCTCACGGACATCAGACATCTCGAGAATCGCTTGTTTTTGAGGCAGGTCCAGCGCCATATGCGCCGCCACAGTGTCTGCCAAACGACCTATATCATCGATACCCGACAGGGAGGTGATAACTTCCGTAGGCACCTTCTTACTAAGGTTCACATACTGCTCGAATTGACTCAGAATCGCTCTGATCAACGCATCCGACTCTGGTGGTGGCACACTGGATTCAGTAATCACCGAAACCTTGGCTCGAAAATAGGAATCGAGATCTTCGATTTCTTGTATCTGTGCCCTGTCACCACCTTCAACCAACACTTTGACCGTGCCGTCGGGGAGCTTTAACAGCTGCAGGACAGATGCAATAGTGCCCAGGGAATAAACATCCTCCCCCTTGGGGTTATCGTTTGCGGGATCTCTTTGTGCAACCAGCAGAACCTGCTTATCGCTGATCATTGCTTGCTCAAGGGCTTCAATTGATTTGCCGCGCCCAACAAATAATGGCGTAACCATGTGGGGATAGACCACCACATCCCTCAGCGGCAACAAGGGGAGCTGGGTTGTTTCAGGGGAATTTACGTCTTGGTGATCCATGAAGGCGCCCTCATCATACTGGTGCCTGGAGATAGTCAGGCTTGCTCTAAGATTGGGGGCGAAACCCCCGAAATACAAGCAACCGGATTAAAAAAACGAAAAAGGCGCCGAATAGCGCCTTTTGGTTTCTAACAAACGACCTGTGGCCATTAATCCTCTTTGGCCATTCTGGCTGGTTTGTCTAAATTCTCATAAACCAACAGGGGTTCTGCTTCGCCTTTAATAACCGACTCATCAACCACTACCTTAACAACACCTTCCTCAGAAGGAATTCTGTACATGGTATCCAGAAGTACGTTTTCCATAATTGAGCGCAGACCACGAGCACCAGTTTTTCGTTCCATGGCTTTTTGAGCCACGGCTTCGAGCGCATCCGGACGGAAATCCAACGCCACACCCTCCATTTCAAACAAACGACCATATTGTTTGGTCAAGGCGTTGCGTGGCTCAGTAAGGATCTGTATCAGAGCGGGCTGATCCAACTCGTCAAGGGTGGCGATTACCGGTAGGCGTCCCACAAACTCTGGAATCAATCCATAACGCACCAGATCCTCGGGTTCGAGGTCATGCAGCGTTTCACCAAAATTGCGCTTGTCGTCCTTGCTTTTAACTTCTGCGCCAAAGCCAATTCCACCTTTTTCAGAGCGCTCGCGAATGACCTTGTCCAAACCCGCGAAGGCACCGCCGCAAATAAACAAAATATTGGCTGTATCGACTTGCAGGAATTCCTGTTGAGGATGTTTCCGCCCACCCTGGGGAGGAACAGACGCAACTGTCCCCTCGATCAGCTTGAGCAACGCCTGCTGCACACCTTCACCGGACACATCACGGGTTATGGAAGGGTTGTCTGATTTGCGAGAAATTTTGTCAATTTCATCGATGTAGACTATGCCCTGCTGGGCTTTCTCAACATCGTAATCACATTTTTGAAGGAGCTTCTGAATAATGTTTTCGACATCTTCACCAACGTAACCGGCCTCGGTCAGTGTGGTCGCATCGGCGATCGTAAAAGGAACGTCCAACAGTCTGGCCAAGGTTTCAGCAAGCAGCGTTTTGCCGCTGCCGGTAGGACCGACCAGCAGGATATTGCTTTTGCCCAACTCAACCTGCTCTTTATCCTTGCTTTTGTCGCCTACGCGCAGCCGCTTGTAATGGTTGTATACCGCTACCGCCAGCACCTTTTTGGCGCGCTTTTGACCAATCACATACTGATCGAGAATCGCAGAGATTTCATGAGGCTTTGGCAGGCGATCTGAGGCGCCTTCAATAGCACTTTCCTGGATTTCTTCGCGAATAATATCGTTACAAAGATCGACGCATTCATCACAAATAAAGACCGATGGGCCCGCAATCAACTTGCGGACCTCGTGCTGACTTTTGCCACAGAAGGAGCAATAAAGCAGTTTGCCTGATTTATCGCCCGCGTCATTGGTGTGATCAGTCATTGAAACCACTCCGTTCAACAGTTATGGGTAAATATTTACGCACTTACCCGATAATGCAAGTATTTGTTGTTTTTACCGAACAAAAGGTTACATGCAGAACCTGGACTTATAAGCTTTGGTTACTTGGTCGCCACAGTTCGCTTGTCAACTACTGCATCGATCAAACCATACTCCATCGACTGAGTTGCCGACATAAAGTTGTCGCGCTCGGTATCCAGGGCAATTTTTTCCACCGTCTGACCGGTATGGAAGGCCATGAGCTCATTCAAACGTGCCCTGATCTTGAGGATTTCCTGGGCCTGGATATGAATATCTGAGGCCTGCCCCTGGGCGCCACCACTCGGCTGGTGAATCATCACTCGGGAATTCGGCAGGCAAAAGCGCTTGCCCTTGGCGCCCGCAGTCAACAAAAAGGCGCCCATGCTGCAAGCCTGTCCGATACACATGGTGCTTACATCGGGCTTAATAAACTGCATGGTGTCGTAAATAGACATGCCAGCGGTTACTGATCCGCCAGGAGAGTTGATATAAAGATGAATATCCTTGTCAGGGTTTTCAGCCTCCAGAAACAGCAGCTGTGCCACCACCAGGTTAGCCATATAGTCCTCGACCGGACCGACAAGGAAAATAACCCGCTCTTTCAGCAAGCGCGAGTAGATGTCATAAGAGCGTTCGCCGCGCGCCGTCTGCTCGACGACCATGGGTATCAAACCGCTGTTGACGATCTGCGATGAGGGGGAGCTATAGATCTGGGACATCGTGCTTCTTATATCCTTCTACAGGGGAATCAAGCTGGAATTGTATCGGTTAGAACTTCGATGAGCTTAACCTGTGAGGCGAGCTTGCGCCAGTCTGGAACGGAAATTTGAGGAGGGAAAGCCGCAATCCACGCCAGATTGCGGCTTTTTTGTGCAACTGATTATCCCCGAGCCTGAGGATGCGCAGCCTTGATCACTTCATCATAGGTGGACTCTTCATCGCTCACCTTGGCCTTGGTCAGGACATAGTCAACAACCTGATCTTCGAGTACGGCTGATTCAATACCTGCCATCAATTCAGGGTTGCTGTTGTAGTATTCCACCACCTCTTGCGGGTCTTGATAAGTAGACGCAATTTCATCAATCATTGCCTTGACGCGTTTGGCTTCAGGCTTGAGCTTGGCCGATTTGATGATTTCACCCACAATCAAGCCCAGCGCTACGCGACGCTCAGCGTCGGCTTGAAACATACTGTCGGGCAGCAGGGATTTCACATCAAAATTCTGCTGTTGGCCGCCAAATCGCTGCAGCATTTGCTGGCGCAACACCTGAACCTCGTTGGCCACCAAGGCCTTAGGCAGATCCGTTGTGTGAGAGGCAAGCAGCGCATCCATAACCTGGGTTTTGACTTTCGCTTTGATCGCATTCCCCAGCTCGCGCTCCATATTGGATTTAACTTCCTTACGGAACTGCTTCTCACCGCCCTTTTCCACACCGAACTTGACGAAAAAGTCTTTCTTAAGCTCTGGTAGCACCATCTCAGCCACCTGGGAGACGGTGATCTTGAATTCGGCGGCTGCACCTTTCAATTCTTCAGATTGATAGTCATCCGGGAATTTGACTGGCACGACTTTCTCTTCACCGGCCTTCATGCCCAGAATACCCTCTTCAAAACCAGGGATCATGGACTTGGAACCAAGCACCAGCTTGTGCCCTTCAGCTTTGCCGCCAGCGAACTCCACACCATCTTTCGTGCCGACAAAATCAATGGTCACCTGATCACCATCCGCAGCGGCCCGGTCAACGTCCTTCCAGGTTGCCTGGTGCTTGCGCAGCACATCAATCATATTGTCGATGTCAGCTTCGGTGACCTCAGCTTTGACACGAGTGATCTCGTAGGCGCTCAAATCGCTCAACTCAACCGTGGGGTAAACCTCAAAAGTAGCGACATACTCCAGGTCCTTGCCTGGCGCGAGCTGCTTTGGTTGTATGCTCGGTTGACCCGCAGGTTTGACCTGCTGCTGGATTACGGCCTCATGGAAAGAGCGGCTGATAACGTCGCCAACCACTTCCTGACGCACACCGGCACCAAACCGCTGACGCACAACGTTCATGGGAACCTTGCCTTTACGGAAACCGTTGATGCGCACATTCTGGGCTGCTTGCTTAAGGCGCTTTTCGACTTCGCTTTCTACCTGCTCTGCCGGCACGCCAATTGTCAGGCGGCGTTCAAGACCAGAAGTCGTTTCAATTGAAACCTGCATATGTTCCTCGTGAAATAACAGACGATGTACCACATCGGGATGAGAGCTATCTGCTCGAATTTGTGTTCAATCTTCATTAATGGTGCGGTCGGAGAGACTCGAACTCTCACACCTCGCGGCGCCAGAACCTAAACCTGGTGTGTCTACCAATTCCACCACGACCGCATGCTCGACCCACAAGGAGCTCGGCATCAACTTATCGCGCTAACCCTTTGATTTTTATAAACAAAACAAATTATCAGGCTGCGCCTGCGCGCGAAGGGTGCTGATTGTGCCACAGTCGCCAGAGGGGTTCAACAAATCTCAGAAGCAACTACCATTCCGCGCTGGTCTCGCGGTGACGCTGAAGCATATCCAGGAATTTTTCATACCACTCACGGAGTTGGCCAGATGATAGCGGCGCCACATCCAGATCCTCCAGCGGAACAAGTGGAATCAACCCGGCCGACTCTCGTGACGCGACTGACTGGGCTGGATAGGCCCAAAGACGCTCATAGGTCAGGTGCATTTCTGACACCCAGGAGCTGGGCAGTGCGCGGAGATCGGCAAGCTCTTGCGCCTCTGAGGGGTGCTTATCCATCATGGCCAAGGCCGCTGATAAACTCGCTTCGCTGTGAATCGACCCTGGCATCCTCACCTGATAGTTCTCGGCCAATTCCCGCAGGTAGTGACGGTACGCACACACCAAGTGGCCGACCACAGCCTCAGCAAGCGCCGGGGCTGTCGCACCCTCTGCGCGCTCGAGTGCCGTCAGAAGCAGGCGCGCATGAGTGAGCTTTTGATTGACGAGAGTGAGGCTCTTACGACTCATAAATTGCCCCGGAGAGGCGACCCTTTGAACATAGAGAGGGTAGCTATTTGGTTACCCATTTACCCTGCTGATAAAACGCTTTCCAGCCGGTCGCCTTGCCGTCTACCTCCGTTTGTACATACTGCTCCTTGGTTTTGCGGCTGAAGCGAACAATGGCCTTGTTACCCTGAGGATCTGCTACTGGCGCTGACAATAAAAAATGGTACTTGGGATCTATCTGCTTTTTATAAGGAAGCAGCTCCTCCACCAAGGGGGCGCGAGTCTCGCGGTTCTTGGGGAACTGACTGGCCGCGAGGAACAGCCCGGATGCGCCATCCCTAAGTACATAGTGGTCATCGACTTTCTGGCAACGCAGGTCCGGCATTGCCACAGGATCTACTTTGGGCGGGGCAGCCTCACCGTTTTTGAGTAGCTTGCGCGTATTTTTACAGTCGCTGTTGGTACAGCCGAAATACTTACCAAAGCGACCAGTTTTAAGCTGCATCTCGCTACCGCATTTATCGCATTCCAGGGTTGGGCCTTCATAGCCTTTGAGCTTGAAGCTGCCCTGCTCTACCTCATAGCCGGCACAATCCGGGTTGTTGCCGCAGATATGCAGCTTGCGCTTTTCGTCGAGCAGGTAACTGTCCATCGCTGCGTTACACAACTTGCAGCGATGCTTGGCGCGCAAAGCGCGGGATTCCGCTTCCTCGTCAGAATCGGCGTCTATAGCTTCATGACCCGACACCAGATTCATGGTGTTTTTACAGCGCTCTTTGGGTGGCAAACCGTAGCCTGAACACCCCAGGAACACGCCTGTGGTGCCCGTGCGAATCTGCATGGGTCTACCGCACAGAGTGCAGGGAATATCTGTGTCTGTCGGGTCATTGGCGCGCATGCCCCGCCCTTTGCCCTGGGCCTGCTCCAGCTTTTTGCTAAAACCCGCGTAAAACTCATTGAGCAATGCCCGCCAATCTTTGCCGCCTTGGGCGACCACGTCCAAGGCTTCTTCCATATTCGCCGTAAATCCGTAATCCAACAGATCATCAAAGCTTTCAACAAGGCGCTCGGTCACTATGTCGCCCATCTTTTCTGCGTAAATCCGCCGGTTTTCCAGGCGCACGTAGCCGCGTTCCTGGATTGTCGAAATGATTGAGGCATACGTAGATGGTCGGCCTATCGCCCGCTTCTCCAGCTCCTTGACCAAACTCGCCTCGCTGTAACGCGCCGGCGGCTTGGTGAAATGCTGGGCCGGATTCAGTTTAATCAGCGGCAGTTGCTGTCCTACTTTAATGTCAGGCAATACCACGTCTTCGTCTTTTTTGGTCTGCTGCGGTAGAACCCGAGTGAAACCATCGAAGCGAATTACTCTGCCGCGAGTCCGCAACTCAAACTCACCTGCGTGAACAATCACTGAGGTGCTGGTGTATTCCGCCGGCGTCATTTGGCAGGCGACAAATTGTTGCCAGATGAGCGTGTAAAGACGCTCGGCATCACGCTCCATACCGCTCAGTTGATTGGGTAAAAGATCAACACTGGATGGGCGTATGGCTTCGTGCGCCTCCTGCGCCCCTTCCTTGCTGGAATAGGTTTGGGGCTGTTGGGGCAGATAATCCTTACCAAATTGACTGAGGATATGTTCGCGGCAAGCTTCGACGGCCTCCTGACTCAAGTTGGTTGAATCAGTTCGCATGTAGGTGATGTAGCCAGCCTCGTACAAGCGCTGAGCCATCATCATGGTTTTTTTCACACCAAAACCCAGGCGAGTACTGGCGGCTTGCTGGAGCGTAGAGGTAATAAAAGGCGCACCTGGCTTGGATTGGGTAGGCTTGTCTTCGCGATTAACCACTTCATAACTCGCCTCCTTGAGCAGTGCGACTGCCGCCATTGCCTGAGCTTCGTTCAGGGGCTTGAAGTTCTCGTCTCCCCGCTTTTTCACCTCAAAGCTGACAGCTTCACCCTTGGCGGCCTTCAGATCCGCATGAATCGTCCAAAATTCTTCAGGGACAAAGGCGCGAATCTCCCTCTCCCGCTCCACTACCAGTCGTAGAGCCACTGACTGTACTCGCCCGGCAGAAAGCCCCCGCGCCACTTTTTCCCATAGGAGTGGAGACACCATGTAGCCCACCACCCGATCCAGAAAACGCCTGGCTTGCTGGGCGTCGACACGATTTTGATCAATGGGGCCGGGACTTTTGAAAGCGTTTTGAATTGCAGTTTTGGTAATTTCGTTGAACACCACGCGACGGTAGCGCTGTGGATCACCGCCGATGGCCTCGCGCAGGTGCCAGGCTATGGCTTCCCCCTCGCGATCCAAGTCGGTTGCGAGGTAAACAGTGTCTGCTTTTTCCGCCAGCTTTTTGAGTTCATCGACCACTTTTTCCTTGCCGGGCAGGATTTCATAGTGGGCTTCCCAATTGTTGTCGGGATCTATGCCCATCCGATTGACAAGCTGCTGGCGACTTTTTTGCGCTTGATGGCGCGCCTTTTCTTCGGCGGACATCTTGCGGGTTGCCGCCGCCTGTTTGGCGCGCTCCTTGGTGTCTATGGGTTTCGCACCGCCGCTGGTCGGTAGATCGCGGATATGGCCAATACTGGATTTAACGACAAAATCGTTACCCAGGTACTTGTTGATGGTTTTGGCCTTTGCTGGCGATTCGACGATAACTAAGGACTTACCCATGAAAGACTCACTGTCTGAAAGAAACTGGACGCTGGAAACAGGCAAGACCCCTGCCCGACGAGTAAGAAAATAAAAAACGCGCCAAAAGAGGGGCTAAAATGCCAACAAGGAGCGCATATATATGTCGGGATTTGGTTAGGGTCAAGTTGAACTTGGAAACCATCTCTCCGCCAGCACCCATTTCTAAAGGCTGGACAGACCACAGAAAAACCCAACAAACCACATTAATTAATGCTTTTATCTGTATGATTTTATTTAAAAATTTAAACTTAAAAGCCGGATACGGGGCTTCGTAAATGAACTCTGTTGCCCTTCTTGGAATCTTGCTCCTCGGTGCGCTGATTTTGGTAAGCCTGATCAATCGGATTCAGGAGCAGCGGCGACTCAAGCGTCTTCAGCAGCGTCGGCTTCGGCTTCAGGTCAGCAATCTGGAGGAAGTCATCGCCGCTCTGGAGCGCGTTCTGCCCAACCGCTTGATCATCAAACAGATCAACGACGAGGTTCTGGACCTGCTAAATGCCATACTGGCCCTGGAGAACGGCAATAGAGAACACCTGGAAACCAGCCTGAGAAATGTTGAGGCCAGGGGTGAGGAGTTGACTAGCGGCAGAGACAGACCCGTTACCAGCTACGTCAAGGAGTCCGATTTGCAGATTGCCCAAACCCACCACCATATAAATGAAGCGGGAAAGGTACTGCGTTACCGCTATAGCCAGGGTCGCTTGCCTGAAGAAGAGTTGGACATCTATTTAACAGAGCTCGCCTGGGCACACCTGATGGTAAGCGTGACCTCTTACATCAGCCAAGGGCACAAGGCGACGGCGCGCAAGGATATTTTTTCGGCCCACGCCTTTTACCAAAAGGCCCAGCACCAGTTAATGGAGTCCATACACCCCGACCCAAGGCGCATGCGTATGATCAAGGAAATGGGAGAGATTCTTGCCGGGAATCGGGAATTTCTGAGCCCGGAATTGATGCCCGAAGAGAAATACACTTAGGCTCCTTGTACACCGGGATAAGCTGCCAACAAATCCCTAAGTGCCAGAAGCGTCGCCTGCCCGCCCTGCTCCGTCCAATAGCAACCTACCCCCATCGGCGAGGCGCCCAGAGCACAGACTGAGACAGGTAATTGCGGCAGTATCTGCTCAAGCCAGGAAAGTTCTACAGCGGTAGACCGCCCCTTACCCTGCCATACCCAGTAGTCTCGCAGATGCGCTTCATGTGCGTAGGGTGCCCTGACAAGCAACCAGTCTCCCGGCATTTGATCCGGCTTTAGTGGAAGATAGTAAACAGGCATAGCCCGTTGTGCCTCAGCATCCGTCGCCTGCGCGGGCAGGGTTTGAACCTTGACCCGCAGCCCGAGCTGTAAGGCTTTTGCGCGCAGATGCTCCTGGTAGCGCTGGGCGCTGTTGGGTTGCATCAGCATCACCGGGCCAACCGCCATAGCTACGGCCCCCAGAATTAATAAAAGCACCCACCAATCCATCTCTACAATCCTCACTGGTCAGCCCCGGAAAATCTGTCTAGTATTGGCTCGATTATCACTAGCGAGACACACCGCCATGACTTCATCCAGCAAATCCTGTCTCTATCATCACATTCTTGTGGGAGTGGATCTTTCCGAAGAATCCCCCCAGGTCATTTGTAAAGCAGCCGAACTTGCCCGCGCCTGCAACGCCAAGCTGAGCTTGGCCCATGTGATTGAACCCATCACCTTTGCCTACGGCGGCGACATGCCGGTAGATCTCTCCGAGGTTCAGGAACAACTGCAAACCAAGGCGGAAACAGAGCTCCAACGATTGGCAAAGGAGGCCAGCTTTCCGATTCAGCAACAGCACATTCTTATCGGTCAACCCGCCAACGAATTACATTATCTGGCCAAACAGGAAAACGCCGATCTGATTATTGTCGGCAGCCACGGACGCAAGGGTTTTGCGCTCTTACTCGGCTCTACCTCCAATAGTGTGTTGCACGGCGCTCTGTGTGATGTGTTGGCCATTCGGGTAAGCGCGCCAGAGACTGAAAAGGCCGCCCAGGAATAACCGCGGAAAACTCAATCGTTCATCTGTTGATCTTCCAGTTCCGCCCAACGATCGAAACAGGCTTCCAACTCCGCGTGTGCAGCAGCCAGCTGCGCCAGCCCCAGATCGATTTGATCCTGAGTTTGTTGATAAAAATCCGCTGCACTGATTCGCGCCTCAAGCTCAACCAGTTTGCGTTCAAGCTGCTCAATCCTTGTCGGTAATTCATCGAATTCACGCTGCAATTTGTAGCTCAGTTTTTTACTGCGCGGAGGAGCAGATTTGGGCTCGGTGCTAATGGTAATTTTTTTTGGTGCAGCGACCTCCGGCTGAGGATCGCTCTGTGTCCAGCGCCCGCCCTGACGCAACCAATCGTCATAGCCGCCCACGTATTCTTTCACCTGTCCCAAACCCTCAAAAGCAATCACGCTGGTGACAAGGTTATTCAGAAAGGCACGATCGTGGCTGACCAACAAAACGCTGCCCTCATAAGCGGTCAGCAATTCTTCGAGCAACTCCAGGGTTTCCACATCCAGGTCATTGGTAGGCTCATCCAGAACCAACAAATTTGCCGGCTTGCTGAACAAACGCGCGAGCAAAACCCGATTGCGCTCGCCACCAGATAGCGCGCGTATGGGTGTTCGCGCACGCTCACCGGTAAACAGAAAATCGCTTAGATAGGAATAGATATGTCGGGATTGCCCATTGAGTTCGATAAAGTCCCGGCCCTCAGCAACGTTATCAACAGCACTTTTGTCCAGGTCCAGTTGATCGCGCAGCTGGTCAAAATAAGCTACTTGCAAATTTGTGCCCAAGCGCAGGCTGCCCGCCTGGGGTTGCAGTTCACCCAGGATGATTTTGAGCAAGGTGGATTTGCCCGCCCCATTGGCACCGATAAGGCCGATGCGATCACCGCGGAAAATACGCGTGGAAAAATCCTGCAAGATAACCTTGTTGCCAAAACGGTGGCTGACGCTATCCAGCTCCGCCACCAACTTGCCTGACTGATCGCCGGACGCCAATGTAAAGCTCGCGCGCCCCTGGAGATCGCGTCTCTGACTGCGCTCTACTCGCAAGGCTTTAAGGGCGCGCACACGCCCTTCATTGCGCGTGCGTCGCGCCTTTATCCCCTGGCGGATCCACACTTCCTCTTCTGCCAGTTTTTTATCAAAGAGCGCATTGTGTCGCGCCTCGTCCGCGAGCACCTGCTCCTTATAAGTCAGATAGGTGTCGTAGCTTCCCGCCCAATAGCGCAGACTGCCCCTGTCCAGTTCGGCGATGTGGGTAGCCAAGGCTTGAAGCAGTGCCCGATCGTGGGTGATAAATACCAGCGCACCTCGGTAACTTTGCAGGTAATTTTCCAGCCAGGCGATAGCGGCTATATCCAGATGGTTGGTGGGCTCATCGAGCAACAACAGATCCGGTGAGCACACCAAGGCGCGCGCCAGCGCAACCCGGCGACGCCAGCCACCGGAAAGCTCACGCATAAAGCGCTCCCCTGGTAAATCCAGGCGTGAGAGCATCTCTTCAACACGCTGCTGCAACAGCCAGCCATCGTCTTTTTCAATTTGCTGCTGCAAGCTCTCCAGGCGGGCTTGCGTTTCAGAATCTTGCGCTCCAGACGCGAGCAGAGCGTTGAACTCTGCCAGATACCTGCCTGAATCGCCCAGCCCCTCCGCCACCAGATCGTAAACCCGCCGATCATCCGCATCGGGAAGATCCTGTTCAAGGCGCGCTATCTTGATGCCCGGCTGGCTGATTAGCTGCCCGGCATCCAGCTCCACCTCTCCGGCCAACACTTTCATCAAACTGGATTTACCCGCGCCGTTGCGACCGATGAGACACAATTTCTGGCCTTTTTCGATAGTCAACTCCACTTGATCCAAAAGGATTTGCAGGCCATAGGTGAGCCGAGCTTTCTCAATTTTTATCAAAGACATAAAAATACTACTTAAGAATCCAGGTAAAGTGCGTAGAGGCTGGCGGCCCCTTGGGGTGACTGCTATGCTTTCGGTTGTTTTCGCCGTGCCGGTGCGGGCGCATCATACCCTGTTTGCCCGCTGTGCTCCTAACGGGCCGCCTGTGCAAGGGCGAAGTGGCAGGTTGGCTGAATGACTTTTGAGGTTTGCATGGGTGTAGTTTGTTGTATTCCCGTTAATTGGCGCCGGTTTTGGCAGATTGCCTTGGTGCTTCTTTTACTGGCGGCATCCCTGAGTGTGACTGCCGCACCCGATCGCACCCAAGAGCGTAAGGACTATGCGGCCGCCCAGAAGGCTCTCAAACTCAACCAACTCACCCAGTATCGTCAACTAAAAGCCCGGCTCACCCAGTATCCCCTGCTTCCCTATCTTGAATTTGACGAACTTGAGCGAAAGCTCAACCGCCTGCCACAAGCCGAGGTCGAATCTTTCCTCGAACGCTATCCCGATTCTTATTTGGCTGATCGCTTGACTCATCGTTGGCTGCGCACGCTGGCCAGCCAACAAAAATGGACGCAATACCTTCATTTTTATCAGCCAAAGTTTGGCAAAGATGCTGAATTGGCCTGCCATGCACTCCACGCCAGAATCAAAACGGGCGACGTCAAGGCACTCGATGACGTTGAACCCCTGTGGAACATTGATCGCTCCCAGGACAAGGCCTGTGACCCAGTATTTGCGCAATGGAGCGCCGCAGGAAAAATGACCCCCGAATTGATTTGGGATCGTCATCTCAAAGCCCTCGCCAAAGGCAATCGCGCCCTGGCAAGCTGGCTTCAGCGCCAACTCCCTAGCGATCAGCAAAAGCTTGCTCAACTCTTGCGCGAGCTGGATAGCAATCCCCGTCTGCTCAGCCAAAGTCAAAAATTTTCAGCACAATCACCACAGATGCGTGCGGTGATACTTCATGGGTTGCACAAGCTGGCGCGTCAAGACGCTCCCGCCGCGCTGCGACTCTGGCAGGGTTACGATGCGCAACAACTTTTTAGCGACGCGGAGCGGCGCGAAGTTCAATACCAGCTGGCCTCCCGCCTGATGCTCCAAAAGCACACAGAGTCAGCTGAACTGCTTTTAGCGAGCATGCCAGAGATCACTCGTTCGGATTTAACGGAACGACTGGTTCGGGAAGCGCTGCGCCGCCAGGATTGGGAAAAGGTTTACGAGTGGATAGCGCGCCTGCCACAAGACCTGCAGGAATCGGAGCGCTGGATTTATTGGCGCGCGCGCACCATGGAGGCATTGAATATTCTTGAAATCAACGGCCGTACTCCACGCGATCTTTATGTGAGCCTGGCGCCACAACGCAATTTCTATGGTTTTCTGGCGGCGGACAAACTGGGCTACGAATATGGCCTGATGGATAGGCCCATGCCGATTTCAGATGAAATGGTGAGCGCTGTTGAAGCACATCCCGGTATTCAACGCGCGCGCGAGTTTTATGTGCTGGGCCAGGTGATTTCAGCCAATCGCGAGTGGTACCACAGTACCCGTCAAATGCAGACAGAAGAAATTGTTGCAGCCGGCAGACTGGCCAATCGTTGGGGTTGGCACCGCCAGGGCATACAAGCCATGGTAGACGCACAACACTGGGATGATCTGCAAGTGCGCTTTCCCCTCGCCTATCAGGAGCAGTTGGCCCAAGCAGCCAAAGCAACCTCTGTCAGCCCGCTGTTTCTCTATGCCATTACCCGCCAGGAAAGCGCCTTTATGCCCGATGCGCGCTCGCCAGTTGGCGCCACTGGCTTGATGCAATTGATGCCGGCAACCGCCAAACAAACCGCACGCAAATCTGGCTTGAGCTTTTCTCCGTCGGACCTTGTCCAACCGGAAAAAAATATTGCTCTGGGTAGCCGCTACCTGAATCAATTGTTAGGTCAATTTGGCGGTAACCGCATTCTCGCTGCAGCTGCCTATAACGCAGGCCCCAGCCGGGTTCGCCAGTGGCTTACCAAGGAAGACGCCAAACTTCCCTACGATATCTGGATTGAAACCATTCCTTTTCAGGAAACTCGTGGTTATGTGCAAAACGTTCTGTCGTTTTCGGTAATTTACGCCTACAGAACCGGCGCCAAACAACCACTGGTTACTCAGGACGAAGCAAAAGCCGGCTTCTGATGTAAAACAACTCCGCCGCTACGGATATCATGGCCATGTCACCGCTGATGCCCTTGCTCGCACGACAGCCGATTTTTAACCACAAGATGCAGGTTGTGGCTTACGAACTGCTGTGCCGATCTGCGGCGCTCAGCGAAGGGCTTTCTGCCCATGATGACCGAGCCAGCTCCCAAGTACTGTTGCACAGCTTTACCGAGCTATCGATTGAATCGGTTGTTGGCAAGCATCAGGCTTTTATTAACTTCACGCGCAATTTGTTAATCAATCCGCCCCCTTTTGATCGTCGACAGCTGGTTGTCGAGGTGCTTGAAGGGCAATTAGTCGATGGCAAATTACTGCACAGTTTGCGCGACCTGCGCAATCAGGGTTACACCATAGCCTTGGATGATTTTGTGCTCACTGACGAAACCGAGCCTCTGCTGGCCTATGCAGATATCGTCAAGCTGGATGTGCTCGCCCTATCGAGCGCGCAGCTTGAAAACCACGTAGAGCGAATCAACTCTCTGGGCATCAAATTACTTGCCGAAAAAGTGGAGACCCACGAGGTGTTTGCCCGCTGCCGTGAGCTGGGTTTCGCGCTATTTCAGGGCTATTTTCTCGCTCATCCCAAAGTCATTCACGGTCGACGTGTCGCCGAAAACAAGCAGGCAGTATTGCAATTGTTGAGCGCGCTCCACGACCCAGAGGTGCCCATTGAACACATAGAAAAGCTGATTGCCCGTGACCCTACGCTCAGCTATAAGTTGTTGCGCCTGGTAAATTCTGCCGCTTTTGCGTTGCCGCGTACGATCGAATCTTTGCGTCAGGCGATCACTCTGTTGGGGCTCAATATCATCAAAAACTGGGTCAATCTGCTTGCCATGGCCAATCTGGGCGATAAGCCTCTGGAGTTGAGTATCTCTGCGCTCACTCGCGCACGCATGTGCGAAATGATCGCCAACCAGATCAACCCTCGCCAGCGCCACGATAGTTATTTTACCGTTGGATTATTGTCCACTCTGGATGCTTTTATGGATGCGCCGCTGGACGAGTTGCTGGAATCCATTTCCCTGAGTCCGCACTTAAAAGGGGCTTTGCTGCATCACCAAGGCGAAGAAGGTAAGGTGCTCGATATTGTTGAGCACTATGAGCGCGCTGAATGGGAATTAATTGACTGGCGATACCTGAGCAGTCACCAGCTCGAGAGTGAACGACTGTCGCGGATTTATCTCGACGCCCTCAAGTGGGTTGCCAGCACCGCCGAAAACGCCGGAATTAAAGCCGCCGCCTAAAACCCCCGCTTATTTTTTGTTTACTCAGACAAAAACGCCGCTAGCTGGTCCTGCTCGAAAGGCCAGGCCAATTCTCGCCCCTCACGAACCAGCAGGGGAATACGCAATCCATAACGTTCAATAAGGACATCGGAACTGGCAATATCAATTTTATGCAGATGTACGCGAGAGTCGATAAGTGGCCAAAGCAGCGCTTCGGCCTTATCGCACAAATGACAGGCTGATGTGGTGTAAAAGTAAATGTCCATGGCATCCAACCTTTGCTGGGGCCCGGCATTTTACCAGCAGACGCTGGCAGCGAGGGATGAATTATCGATCCAGGCTATTGAGCATTTGGGCAACAAAATCCCTAAAGACCTCGCCTGGTTTGAATTCTTCGTTTACATGGGTCGAGGGCAGTTGTTCGGCGATATCCAACAACAACTGACGCGGTGCAGCAACCTCAGAAAGGCTATCCACCAAGTCCAACAGCTGACGAACAAATTGACCCAGCGGGCGAAGATCTCCCAAGCCCTCAGGTATTGAGTCGCTGCCACTCACTGCTCTATAGGCGCTGCTGACACGCTGAACTTCTACCTGGGTAAGGTTGAGCGAGAAACTGGCAATCTGCTTGTCGTCGTATCCCAAGGAAAGAGCTTGATTGAACGCTTGGTCCAAATTGCCCTGAAAAAACTCTCGCGCCAGGCGATCCATCCGCTCCAGTAAGCTGCCTATCGCCCCCAGCTCAGCCTCGCTCAGATCACCCTCCACACGCCATTCCACACTACTCACGCGACTCTGGCTCGCCTGAGCCTCCAGTGAACGGGTAAATCCATTCCCGGAGTCAGCAAATGCAGCCCCAAATGACAGGGATTTCTGCTCAAGGCTGGAGGCGGAAATGTTGACCCTGTCCCCCTCAGCAGTGACCAGTTCAAACTGAAAACGATTTGATGCCACATAATCGTAGCGGCCAGCAACACTCAGAGAGCTACCACCGCTGGGTAAAGTCTTGGCGTTTTCTGGTACGGAAGCGGGTGTAACGGCGGTTGATGAGGTGTCTTGAAGCAGATCAGGGAGGAAACGCGCTCTCAAGGCATCTATACCTTCAAGCACCAAATCGTAGGTTCGACCTATATCGGCCGCTACGCCCTCGCTTAAAAGGTTTAACGCCTCAAGTTTTTCACGGGCTTCGGCAAAGCCTTGTTTGAATCCGGAAAGGCCAGCCTCCAAACGAGATTGCAACTGTTCGGGCGTGGCCCCTTCCTGTGCATCCAGCAACAGGCGCCGTTCGATAAATCCGAGGATATTTCCCGCCACTTTCTCTGCGCTAAGGGGTTCAAAGCCGGCATAGCGTGAAGCACCCTTCTCACCCACGCTATCCCAACGCAGTCCAAGTTTTTCATAGGCCCGTTTTAGGGTTTGCTCAACAACCTCCAGCGCCGTTTGGGGCCTTGCAGCCGGTGCAGCCGAGGTTGTTTCACCTGCAGCAGCTTGCTGCGGATTGCCTTGACTGGTGAGGAATTTAGCGCTGGGCGCAGGGGTGGATTGAACGCTGGAAAGCAAGGGGATGTTCATGGCAGCCTCGTATGAACAAAGTCAGTACAAGGCTATCGGCAGAAATTGAACAAACTTTAATCGACTCAACCCTTGAGATAGAGGGCCACGAGCACTATCGCCACCAACACCACCAGTATGGCCATACTGTGCCTGCCATAGTGCACCGGCTCCTCCGTTTTGGGCGGCGCGGCGAAGGCTGCTGCGGGCTTTTCGGGTTTCGTGGGCTTGGGTCCTTTGGGCATAGCTGGCGCGCTGCCGGCTTTGGCAGACCGCACTGACGTCTTGGCCAAATCGTCCGCCGGGCCAATAACCCCGAAACTGAGGGTGTCAAAACGCAGTTCATCGCCCCGCTTGACTCTGGCCTCGGTGACTTGCTTACCGTTGAGATAGGTACCGTTAGCGGACCCCAGATCGCGTACAAACAAAAGCCCATCGAGCACTTGCAGCTGGGCATGACGTCTGGACAAATGGGCCGCAGACAGGCTGATGTCACAATCGCTGGAGCGACCCACGATCATGGTTTCATTCAGAGGAAAAACCCGATTGGCAAGTGCGGCATGATTGGCTTTGAGCGCCCAGCCAGTGGTTTTTGCGGTGCGCAGCTGGGTGACATTGGCGCCAGCTTCCGGTTCGGGAGGCGCGCTTCTGGGCTCTCGTTTGGGGTCGATTACCTGTAGCTCCATAGCGCCCAAACTGATGACATCTTCCGGGCGCAGGCTGCACAAGCTGGTGACCAGCTCCTGGTTCACCTTGACCGGAAACTCAGGCGCAAGATTTTTCAGCGTAAGATTTTCGTGATCAACGAGGACTTCCAGGTGATGCTCGGCAACCGCAGGGTCATCTACCACCAGGTCGTTGCTCGAATGGCGACCTATAGTCACCTTGGGTTCCACCAACCAAACCGCATTGTACTTATTATTTTTAAAGCGGATTTTCAACATAAGCCCAAGCCCCTGATTGTTATTGGCTAAACACCGGCGATAATGCTATAGCAAAAGTCGGATTTCAACCGACCTTTACGGCAAATGCAAACTGAATACCCCTCCTCCAAGCGAACCGCCGTTATCCAGCGCAATACGACCCTGTACCCCTTTGGCGGTATGCAATCTCGCGACGCGACTGGCAAAAAACAATCCCAGATTGGTGCTTCCTGACGCAAAAGACACACCCGCCTTGTCCTGCAAAGGAAGATTCAGCATCGCCGCCGGGTATCCCTGACCGTCGTCCGCGACACGGATGCACAAGCCCTGCTCATCGAGAGATACACTAATCGCCAGCGCCTGGCGACAGTAGCGCGAACAATTAACCAACACAGTGTTTATAACACCGCCCACCAGTTCACCATCCAGGTACCAGCGCAAGTCCTGATCGCAATCGAGACTCACCTGAATACCCCGGGTGCGAAACAACATATCATTGCGCGCCAATTGCTCTTCGAGAATATCGATCAAATAGTGCTCATCAATCTGTACCATCAGCCGCTTTTCCTGCATGCGGTACAAGGACAGCAACTGAATCAACTCACTGTTAATGCGCGCCGCTTCATACTCGAGCACCGCATAGGTTTTGGCCTGCTCAGGGCTCAATGGCGGCGAGGACTCCATCATGCCTGCCAAGGTGTTCAGGAGCATGCCGAGAGAGTTCTTCATATCATGGACGCTGGCCGCAAGTACCAGCGCAAAATCAACTTGGGATTCCCGTTCAGTAGGGACAGATTCGTTCATGGAGATCACCTGTTAACGCCGCTTTTGCGGATCGCTGGCCTGAAGCATGTCGTGCAGCTGACGGTAGCGCCGATACTGTTCATGGGAGGAATCAATCATGGTTTCGACGCGCGCCAGGGTAGTTAACGCAGAATCAAAATCCTTTGGCAGCCGTTCCTGTTTGATCTTTTCAATCAACGCCTGAACAAGATTCAGGCGTATACCTACATGGTTGGGAAAAACCTGAGCTGCGCTATTAAAGCAGTTGACTGCCTCCGCGTACTGAGCTGCATCGTAAAAGGTAATGCCCTTTTTATTAATAGCTGCAACGCGCGCGCGGTTTTTCTCGCTCGCTGGCTCCTCAAGTAAATCATCAATTTTTTCGAGCGCGGCTTCCCGCCCGGTATTGTCTTGCAACATCTGCTTAAGCAGGGCTTCAGCCTCGTCCCGCTTGCCTGCGGCACGCAAGGCGCGCACCATTTCAATTTGTACCTCCAGGGCCGGTTGCTGCTCGGCGCCTGCGGCGATTTCCTGGGTTGTCGATAAGAGTTCCTCCGCCTTTTTTTGCTCGCCTAGAGAAGCCAGGAGTTGAACTTCGATCAAATGGGTTTCCAGCTTCTGCTCGGGCGTTTTGCCAAAGCGCTGTTCGATAGCACCCATCACTTTCACCAGATCGCGCAGCAACGGCTGACCCGCCGTTTTATCTTCGCGAAAAAGCGCCAGGGTTGCACGGGCAAAACCTGTGTGATTGGACATTCGGTCAAAACAGGAATTTTCCCCCAGTTTTACCGTGCGTTTAAATGCGGCGGCGGCTGTGTGCAAATCATTGTTCTCAAGCGCCACATCACCCAACTGCTGCTGGCGCAGAATCGACAGAGGAGAAATGTCGACCGCTTTACTCAGGGTTTCTTGCAACCGATCATTGGCTTGCTGCTCGCGAAAAATATCGGCCTGCAAATCATAGGCTTTCATAAACAATGGATTGGTCGCCAGCGTTTCCTCCACCCATTGCTGAGCACTGATCAGATCGCCCTGCATTTTTTTAACCCGGGCCATGCCCAGCTGGGCCCAGTCAAGCGGGCGAGCTTCCAACACCTCGCGATAGACCACTTCAGCTTTTGCATAGTCACCCAATTGCAAGTAAAGCTGGCCAAGCAGTTTTTGGCAGTGGTTGGCATAGCGCCCCGCGGCGGCAATTTCGCGGTGACAAAGGGCCAGCGCCTCATCGAAATGCTTGGTTTTGATGGCCTGATTAATAGGTGCCAGTTTGGCGCGCTGTACCAGCAAGCGCTCAAGCCGTTGCTCGAGAATCTTGTTGGTAATGGGTTTGGTGAGGTAAGCATCGGGTTCGTAATCATACGCCGCCATGATGATGCTTTTACTGGACTCGGCGGAAATGAGCACAAAAAGTGCGTCGCTGCTGGGCATATCAAAATGGCGCAGGTCTTCCAGCACCTGCTGGCCACTCTTGCCTTTGCCGAGATTGTGATCGCAAAGAATCAGATCATAGGCTTTGGTGCGACACAAACGCAGGGCTTCGTTGCCATTGACGGCGCTGTCAATGTGAACAAAACCCATTTCCTGAAGCATTTTGCCCACCGTCACGCGGAAACTATCAAAATCGTCGACGATAAGCGCGTGTAATTTACTGAAATTTATCTCGGCCATATAACCTGGCCCACCCCCTGGGTTGTGTAATCGCCCGACAACTGCGCCTGCAAACCAGGCTCATGTTGGAGAATAGACCAAATTCTGAGGGAGGCGAGGAAAATCCAACCTCAGGCGGTCAAGCCCTGTGGCGATCGACGACGGGACTCAAACAGGGTGTTTCCAGGGATCAATTTGGCGCTGTGTTTTGCCTCAGCCAGCAACACAGACACCTGATGGTGGCTGGTGCATTCCAGAGGGTCTGGGTGAACACAGCCTATAGCCAGGGTTAGCGGGCCGAAGCGTCGACGCTGCCCGTGCCTGTCTTCGCTCAGGTAGTCCGCTTGGCCGGCGGGCAAGAGCGTTCGGGTAACGCTGGCAAAGCGATCGAGAATCGCTTCGCAGCGCGCGCGCCAGTCAGCACTGCGCACCACCAGAATAAAGTCATCGCCACCCACATGCCCGACGAAATCCAGCTTGGGGTCCAGCTGCTCCCGAAGTATTTGCCCAAGACGCACGATCACCTCATCACCATGGCTGTAGCCAAAGGCATCGTTGAAGGGTTTGAAATGATTGATATCGCAATAGCAAACAACAAATGTCTCAAGCCGAACCAAAAGATGATCTATCCACTCGTACAAAGGTACGTTTCCGGGTAGCTGGGTGAGCGGGTTGCTGTGACGCGCCGCGCGCAATTTTTCTTCAGTAATACAGCGCAACAAACTGCGCACTTTCCCTATACCGCGGTAATGTCCGGCTTGGCAGACAATAAAATCCACCCCCAGGTTTTGCTGCGGATCCTCGGTAATCAATTGGCCAACACTCATCAACTCCGTATCAATATCCACAGTAATCGACAAGGGACTGATAAATTCAGCAATGGGTTTTTTTGCATGCAGCTCATGGGAAAAGCGATGTGCAAATATGTTTAGCAACTCAACGCGACTCACCATACCAAGCGCTTGCTGACCCGCCACTACAGGCACACCGCTCAAACGCACATCAGCACGAAACATTTTTACCACGTCTTCGGCGGGCGTTGTCGGGGCTACCACCTCCGCATCCTGGGTAATCTCGCCGAGGGTTCGGCGAAACACGTCCTGCATTCGCGGCCGATGATGAAAACCTGACCCCATAAAATCGTCCGGAATCTCCAGCGGCGGCAATGCGCTAGGCCTGGAAATAAAGTAGCCTTGGGCATATTCAACGCCCAAGGCGATCAAGGTGGACAGCTCCGCTGCTGTCTCTATCCCCTCGGCGATTACCTTGTTACCCATGCGATGGGCAATATCCAGCATGGCGCGCACAAACTCCCGTTTGACCGCGTCCCGATCAATACCTGATATAAAGTGACGATCAATCTTGACGTAGTCCGGGCAAAGCTCACTCCACACCCGCAAACCCGCATAGCCTGCTCCCAAATCGTCCAGCGCCACGGCAAAGCCCTGGCGCTTGAAGTGGGTCGAGGCGCTGCGCAACACATCAAATTCATCCACCGGCTGACTTTCCGTCAACTCAAACACCACGCGCTCGGCACCAAGCCCCAGGCGTTGAAGAATTTCCCGGGTCACGCCGTCGCGATACTGGCGATCCATAAAGCTGCGCGGCGACATGTTCAGGAAGAGCTTGCCCGGCAAATTCAGCTTCACAAAAGCGGCGCAAGATGCTTCACGGCAGGCAAATTCGAGGGTGGCAAGCATTTGTGCCTGCTGAGCAACGGCAAAAAGTGTGTCCGGGGTATGCAGGGGGCTGTCTTCCGGCCCCCGAATAAGCGCCTCGTAGCCCAAAATACGGGGGCTATCCAAACCGATAATCGGCTGGAATAGCGGCTTTAACAATCGCTGGGATACAAGGCGTTGCAGCTCTTGCTGGAGGGAGATTTCAGTGGACATAACCTAGCTTCACGACCTATGTATTCAAACTGTCATGTTGATTTCTGACTGTGACAGTTTGATGAAGAGCGGTTTGTTCCCTTGGGTTGCCAGCGCTACAATGGCGACCTTTTTCCAACCACCTGGAGTGGCGCTGCGATAAGCCAGAAGCTATGAGCGAGAATCCTGATCGTCTTTACGCCAATCAATTGACTCATATCGAGGATTTTGTTTTCGATCAGCGGGTAGTTGACGTTTTTCCGGACATGATCAAGCGATCCGTCCCAGGCTATACCACCATTATCGCCATGATCGGTGATCTCGCGGAACGCTATGCGCGAAGCGACAGCCGCTGCTACGACCTCGGCTGCTCCCTGGGTGCCGCTACCCTCGCCATGCGCCACCGTATCCGCGCCGCCGACTGCCGCCTGATTGGCGTGGACAATTCCCCCGCGATGATCGAGCGCTGCCAACAGGTAATTGCCGCCGATTCGGGCGAGGTTCCAGTGGATTTAGTCTGCGCCCGAGTGCAAGAGGTGAATATTGAGCGCGCATCCGTGGTGGTGCTGAATTTCACCTTGCAATTTATTCCCCTGAAAGAGCGCCTCGCTCTACTCGAAAAAATCTACGCTGGCCTCCTGCCCGGCGGCGTGTTGATACTGTCGGAAAAGCTCGCCTTTGATGATCAACTCCACCAGCAGTTGATGATTGAGTTGCACCACAACTTTAAACGCGCCAATGGCTACAGCGAGCTGGAAATTGCGCAAAAACGCAGTGCCATTGAGCAGGTACTCCTGCCCGAAACCCTCGACACCCATCGCCAGCGTTTACGTCGCGCGGGCTTCACCAGTGTGGATGTGTGGTTTCAATGTTTTAATTTCGCCTCGCTCATTGCGATCAAATAGCCCGCCGATTCCCTGCATGACATCCAACGCACTATGAACTTCTCTTTTTTCGACGCTTACCAACCACTGCTCGATGCCATGCGCGAAGGCCCGCTATCCGCCTGGGCCGAGCGCCTGCCGCAGCAGATTGACGCCGGGCTTTGTCCGCGCCGCTACGGTGATCTGCCCCAATGGCTCGAAGCCCTCACCGCCCTGCCCGCGATCAGCGCCAGCCAGGTGGAGTTAACACACAGAGTCAACATAGGCGCGCCGGGTGACGCGTCCACCGAGCAAATTCAAACACTGCGCTCGGCGCTCGAAGCTTTGATTCCCTGGCGCAAGGGCCCCTACTGGATTCACGGTATTCATCTGGATACCGAATGGCGCTCCGACTGGAAGTGGGATCGGGTGTTGCCACATCTCGCGCCCCTGCAAGATCGCCTGATTCTCGATGTGGGCTGCGGTAACGGTTACCACTGCTGGCGCATGCTGGGCGCAGGCGCCAAACGGGTAATCGGCATAGATCCCTCACCGCGCTTTGTGGTTCAGTTTCACATGATCAAGCAACTCGCTGGCCTGCATCATCCAGTGGATGTGCTGCCGGTGGCGATGGAAGATGTACCGGAAAAACTCCAAACCTTTGATACCACCTTTTCCATGGGTGTTTTTTACCATCGCCGCTCGCCCATAGACCATCTGCTTGAACTCAAGGACACGCTCCGCCCCGGCGGGCAATTGGTGCTGGAGACGCTGGTGATTGAGGGGAAGCTGGGCGAGGTTTTGGTGCCGGAGGGACGTTACGCGATGATGAATAACGTGTGGTTTTTGCCCAGCTGCGACACGCTGCTGGCGTGGATGCGTAAAATCGGCTTCAAGAATCCGCGCCTGGTGGATGTGTGCACCACGACGAGTGAAGAGCAGCGCTCAACAGAATGGATGCGCTTTCATTCACTGCCGGAATTTCTACATCCCGATAACCCTTCGTTAACGGCGGAGGGCCATCCGGCACCGGTTCGGGCGGTGTTTGTGGCGGAAGCCTGATTATTTTGTTTGTAAGAATCCTTCGAAAAGTCACTTCGTAGCAGGTTTGGCCCAGGGGTGAGCCTTTCGAAAACGCATGAATACATCCCTGTAGCTCCCTCAAGTCATCCGTGACTTGAGGGTTTCGAATGGCTCACCCCTGGGCCAAACCAGGCCGTGCAATTCGGGTTAATCATCCAAGCTGTTAATGGGTGCAAGCAAACCAAACTCCCCATGGATTTGCGTGCACCAGCGGTTTAAGCGGTCGGCGGTGAGATTTTCCTGCTGGTCTTCGTCGATGGCTAAGCCGACAAACAAGCCCTTACCGGGGATTTCCGCCTTGGAGGCGTCAAACTCGTAGCCCTCGGTGGGCCAATGGCCGACTATTTCTGGGCCGGACTGGATAATCACGTCGTGCAGCATACCCATGGCATCAAGAAAGTAATCGCCGTAGCCAAATTGATCGCCCAAACCAAAAAGCGCGACCTGCTTGCCGGAGAAATCCACAGCGGCGATGTCATCCCAAAACTCCTCCCAGTCTGACTGAATCTGGCCAAAGTCCCAGGTGGGGATGCCCAAAATGATCTTATCGTAATCGGCGAAGTCCAATTGGGTGGCGTCGGCGATGTCCTTTACATCCACCACCGACTCACCAAAGCGCTTTTGAATCCGGTAGGCGATTTTTTCTGTATTACCTTCGTCACTGCCAAAGAACAAACCAATCTTGCTCACGTACACCTCTGGGGGAGAAAAAAGAGTGCGGATTTTCCCAACAATACCTTGGAGGCGCAAGGGTTGGACTTGCGCAGGCGCCGTGGCAGACCTATGTTAAGAAGGGTTAAACGCAAGCGGCTTACCATGACAGTATTTTCGACCTACTGCACACTAGCGCCCGCGAGGCAACAGACACCAGGGACCTTCCATGAGCATGAGCAAAATTCTTCTGATTGATGATGACAAAGAACTGACACAACTCATCAAGGAGTACCTGACCACCGAGGGCTTTGATGTGGATATGGTGCATGATGGCCAGCAAGCCTTGGAGTTGGGCAGCTACGACCAGTACGCCGCCATCGTACTGGACGTGATGCTGCCGGTGCGCAGCGGATTCGAGGTGCTTAAATTACTGCGCCAAAAAACCCAAACCCCGGTATTAATGCTCACCGCCAAGGGTGACACCATCGATAGAGTCATAGGCCTGGAAATCGGGGCCGATGATTATTTGCCCAAACCCTGCGATCCGCGCGAACTGGTTGCGCGCATCCGCGCTGTTTTGCGCCGTGCTGCGCCCAGCTCCCACCATGCCGTTGAACGTCTCACGGCGGAGAAATTAACCCTGCATCTGGGTAGCCGGAGTGTGACCTGGGACGAGATAGACGTTCCGCTGACCGGTACCGAGTTCAGTGTATTGGAACTACTGGTGCGCAGCGCTGGCCAAGTGATCAGCAAGGACGACATGACCGAACAGGCGCTCAACCGCAAACTGACCCCCTATGACCGGAGCATCGATGTGCACGTGAGCAATATCCGCAAGAAGCTCACGCAAGCGGGAGCCAGCAAAGAGCTGATTATCAATGTACGTGGTGCCGGTTATATGTTGACCCTGTCTGACGAGCACTAGGCCCGGCTAACTCGGCAATGACCCGACTTTATCTCAAAATCTTTTTTACCTTTTGGTTAATTACTGCGCTGATTATTGTGGCGACCAACCTGGTGGTCCACTGGCAGGAGTTGGCGCGGGATCCCATGGGCGACAAAGGCGAAGAACCGGCCAAACGACTGCTCCACCAGATGGTGGGAATCGCCATCAACCGCAAAACCGAAGATCTCAAAATAGAAATGCGCAGCATGCCCGACTGGTCCTTGCGCTATTTTTTTGTTATCGACAAAGACAATCGCGACCTGCTGGATCGCCCTCTCCCCCCTGGCACCAGTGTGCTCCTGCCGCGCTTAACCAGTCGCAATCCCTACGGTATGGTGCAAGATCGCAGCCGTAAGCTCTTTGGTCGCTACATCACCCTCAACGATGGCAATAGCGTCAAATTGATCACCATAGCCCCGGGGCATGAAAGCGATATCGAGCGAGATCTCTTGTGGGAGATGTTTATCAACAATATCTGGCCGCTGCTGCTGGTGTCGATTCTCATCAGCGGTAGCGTCTGCTTCTTTCTCGCGCGTCACTTCACCCGCAGCCTGAATGCGCTGCAAAACGCCACGCGCCGCATTGCCCAGGGAGACCTGAGCGTGAGGGTAAGCCCCCAGTTTTCTGGACGCCACGACGAAATTGCCGCTCTCGGGAGGGATTTCGACCATATGACCGAGCGATTGCAAAAAGCCATGCAAGAGCAAAAGCGCCTGATCAAAGACGTATCCCACGAATTGCGCTCACCGCTGGCGCGCCTGCAACTGGCGCTTGGCTTGGCTCAGCAGCGCAGCAATGGCAGTGTGGACAAGGAACTGGAGCGGATCAAACAAGCCGCCGACTACCTCAACAACATCATTACCGACATACTCACCCTGCCCGTTCACGATCAGGCGGATTGGCGACTGGACGACACCCTCGATCTTCACGCTCTCCTCAGCACCCTGGTGGAAAACTACCGGGCGCAAGCCGCTGAGCAAGGCATAACGCTAAGCTTTGACTGCCCACTGGAGGAGGCGCTGGTGCCTACCCACGGCAATATGCTGGTGGGTGTGTTTGAAAATATTCTGCGCAACGCGCTTCACTACACACCCAATCCGGGCCGCGTCAGTATTGACCTTAGCCTACAAACCTCACCGCCCGCTTATGTGGTAGAAATTTGCGATACCGGCCCGGGCGTTGAGGATGAGCATCTCAAAGACATTTTTCAGCCCTTTTACCGAACCGATGAAGCGCGCGCCCGCGAGAGCGGGGGCTATGGCCTGGGCTTGGCAATTGCGGAACGCAGTGTCGCGCTACACCGTGGCCACATCAGCGCCCGCAACCGTCAGGAAGGCGGACTTTGTATCAGCATTCTCCTGCCCAGCGTAGCGACAGACGACAACACCTGAACTAAAGTCAAACTTTTGGCGACAACCAAGAAACCCGCCTCACCCACTCGCTTTACCACCAGCCTGTGACGAAACTCTGACACCAACCCTCCAAACTACACAAGCTTACTCTCATAACCCACTGATATTTAAATACTTTAATTTTATGTAAAACGCTGGCATAGATTTCGCTTTCGTTGAACTAGCGATAACCGCTCGGTATCCCCAAAAACCAGGATCAAGCCATGCGCGAAATGCCCCAGGCAAATAAACCCCAGGTCAGTGGCAGTAAAACACCTCCCCGTCGGCCCTTGGGAACAGAAGCCGAACTGGCCTCTCGATTGAGACTATTGCAAGCCTTGCAAACCAGCCTGGAACCCGGCGTGGTGCTGGATCGCTTTTGGCAACAGACGCAGGAGCGGCTGAGACTCGGCGGCATGGCTTTCAAGTCTTCACAAAACGACGATTTTCTGTGTGGCAATCGCGGGCTTCATCAATGCCAATATCAAATCGCAGGAGAGGAAGGTCGTTTGGGGGAGCTTATCTTCAGTCGTAGCAAGCGCTTTACCGAAGAAGAAATGGCCGAACTGGAAGAACTGATTGCGCTGCTGGTATACCCCTTACGAAATGCATTGCAACATCAAGCGCTTGCCAGGTTTAGCCTGCGCGATCCCTTAACGGGACTGGGCAATCGCGCGGCACTGGATGCCGCACTGGAACGCGAGCTACAACTGGCACAACGCCATCACCAGAGTCTGTCGTTACTGATGATTGATTTGGACCATTTCAAGCAGATCAACGACCGCCACGGTCACGCCGTCGGTGACCAGGTACTTAAAAGTGTGGGTAGCGCTATTCAACAAGCCTGTCGAAACTCCGATATGAGCTTCCGCTTCGGCGGCGAGGAATTTGTCGTGCTCTTGAGCAACACCGATGCCAGAGGCGCCATGGTAATCGCCGAGCGTTTGCGTTTGCAGGTCGCACGGCTCGAGCTGTCGCTCGCCATAACGCCAACCGTCAGCATTGGCATTGGCACCTGCACATCCGGCGCCTGTATCCAGGCAGATCAGCTTTTTGATCGCGCCGATCACGCCCTTTACCAGGCCAAGAAATTAGGTAGAAACCGGACTCAGGGAGAGGAGTTGCAAACAGCCGCTAATTGACTCACCAACTGGGCAACCCAACCCAGCCTTATTTTTATGGGTGATAAGGTTTTTATTAAAGATTTCAAATTGACCTTTCACTTCAGGCTCGGGATAGTGGCCGAACGGCCCGAATTGGGGTCGCAACTTCGCCAATAATAATCCCAAGGTGACCCCATGAACCCAACAAAACATCCCTGCGGGCTTGTCCGCATCCTTCTGCTTTCGTTCCTGCTCCTGATCGGCTCTTTCCCCGTCCTAGCAGACATTAATCCAAATCACGTTTACCTCTACAAAGGTAAGCCCGTGGGTGAGCGCAGCTTTTCGCTGGGGGACCCAACCAACTGGTCCCTTTCGGTTCAGGATCGCACCGGCGAATCCGCAGGGGGAAAAGTCAGCCTGGCACCCGCGGATTTTCGTGAGCAAGGGGACGCGATCCAGATCACCTGGTCAGGTCGCAAGAAGGTCAACGGCAGTATCGGGCTTTACGGCTCACCCGTAGATCTGAGTCAGTTGCGAGACAAGGTGGCGCTGACTCTGGATATGAGAATTGACCAAAAGCCAAATGCCGATGTGAAAGTTGGATTGGATTGCGGTTATCCCTGCCGAGCGGAACTCACTATCAGACGGCTGCTAAAAACCATGCCCACCGGAGAGTGGTTTTCACTGCCCTTGCCGCTAAATTGCTTTAAGAGCAAGGAGTTCGACCTCAGCAAAATCAATGGCCCCTTCACCATGTCAACCGAAGGCAAACTCAAAGTGAGCATCACCAATATTCGCCTTGCTCCATTGGAGGAAGGCGAAACCGGGTGTGTAGAAAAACAGGATTAGTGTGAGGCCAACTAACAGCAGCTAGCTAAGGCCGGGTTTGGGCTTTTTGGGCAGGATCAACCGCTTACCCTGCCCGGCGGAGCGCAAGCGCTGCTCATGACGCCGCAATTTGATTTTCTCTTCTCTCGAAGGCGGAGTGATGCGCGTGTGGTCGCCCTTGTCAAAACCGGCGGTAAGACAGAGATCGGCAATTTCGCGCTCACTCAATTCCATCCACTGGCCAACCCGCACGTGGGAGGGAATAAAAATATTGCCGTAGCGCACGCGTTTCAGGCGACTCACTTTAACGCCCTGTGACTCCCACAAGCGACGCACCTCGCGATTGCGCCCCTCCATCACCACACAGTAAAACCAACGATTCCGCCCCTCGCCCGCGCCCTCAACGATATCCGTGAAGCGAGCCACGCCGTCTTCCAGTAAAACACCTTCCAACAGCGCCTGCTTCATCTCATCATCAACAGCCCCCTGAATGCGCACCAGGTATTCGCGATCAATAACCGAGGAGGGGTGCATCAGTTTGTTGGCCAGCTCACCATCGTTGGTAAACAATAAGAGACCGCTAGTGTTGAAATCCAGGCGACCAACGGAAATCCAACGCTCGCCTTTAAGAGACGGCAAGCTGTCGTAGACAGTGCGGCGCCCTTCAGGATCTGAACGGGAACAGATTTCGCCTTCAGGTTTGTTGTAAAGGATCACGCGCCGACGACTGGTTGCGGCATGAAACAGCACACGCTGACCCTTGTAAAAAATTTTGTCTGATGGCCCAACTCTGTCGCCGAGGCTTGCCGGACGATCATTCACTTTGACATTGCCAGCCTCAATCTCACGCTCCATTTCTCGTCTGGAGCCGAGACCGGCACGGGCCAACACTTTTTGCAGTTTCTCGTCCTGGGGGCTATCGACACTGTCAGCCTTGAGATCCTTTTTGGGGCTCACAGGCGCCTTGTTGCCGGGCTTGACTGCCCTGCTAGCGGCGGGACGTTGGGGTTTTACAGCTTTTTTTCCGGGCTGCTCCGGATCTTTGGATCTGACCATGGTCTGCAGACGCCTCACGCGTTGTGCTTTTAGGGGTTTTGGCTCTCTGAGCCGGGGTTGTGGTTTACCTGTTCATCATTCTCAAGATCCTCGAAGGCGGACTCACCATCAACAAAGTCTTCATCGAGGGCGCTGGCCTGCTCTTCACTCACTGCCTGTTCACCGACCAGCTGTTCAGGCGTATTGTCCACCAGCTCTACAGGGGGCTCCGCCGACAAGTCTGTATCAGGTTCACCCAGGCCTTCGTCATCAACATTCAAAGCCAACACCGGGTTCAATTCATCCAGATCGCGAATTTCACTTAAGCTGGGCAGCTCGTCGAGGCTCTTGAGGTTGAAATAATCCAAAAACTGCCGGGTTGTCGCATAGAGGGAGGGGCGACCGGGAACATCTCTATGGCCTACTACCTTGACCCAATCGCGTTCCATCAAGGTTTTCATGATATGGGAGCTGACGGCAACACCGCGAATCTCTTCTATATCACCTCGAGTGATCGGCTGGCGATAGGCGACCAGTGCCAGGGTTTCCAGCAGCGCACGTGAATACTTTTGCGGCTTTTCTTCCCACAGACGATTCACCCAGGGCGCCAGGTCTTCGCGCACCTGAAACCGCCAACCTGAGGCGACCTCTTTGAGCTCATAGCCGCGCTCGGCACAACTGGCTTGAATTTCCGCAAGCGCAGCGAGCACTGCGTCCTTATCTGGTCTTTGGTCTTCGTCAAACAGCTCCAGCAAGCGCGCCGTCGTGAGTGGCTGGTTAGCTGCCAGAATGGCGCCTTCAATAATTCGACGCAGCAAAATTTCATCCAGCTCGACTGCTGGTGCTGACAGGGTTTCATCCTGCTCAAGGGTAATGTCGTTGAGTTCTTCCATCATTGGGTTCGGGCTTTAACGTGAATGGGGCCAAAGGCTTCACTTTGGACGATTTCCACCAGGGATTCCTTGATGAGTTCCATAACGGCGAGGAAAGTAACCACCACACCCAGGCGCCCCTCTTCCGCACGAAATAGGCTAACGAAGGGAACAAAATTGCTGTGTGCAAGACGGTCCAGTACCTGCGCCATACGCTCGCGAGTAGACAACTTTTCGCGCGAAACATGGTGGCTTTCAAACATATCGGCACGACGCAGCACTTCCGCAAGTGCCAGCAGAATTTCCTGCAACTCCACGTCGGGGTCCGGCCGGGTCAGACTTCGATCCGGTGCCTGCGCCGACGCGAGATAAATGTTGCGCGCAATGCGCGGCAAGCTATCCAAATCTTCCGCCGCTTGCTTGAAGCGCTCGTATTCCTGCAAACGACGAATCAGCGATGCACGTGGATCCTCGTCTTCTTCTACTTCTTCCGCTGAGCGCGGCAGCAACATACGGGATTTGATTTCCGCCAGCATAGCCGCCATCACCAGATATTCGGCCGCCAATTCAAATTGGTGGGCCTGCATGAGATCCACATAGGCCATGTACTGGCTGGTGATCTCAGACACGTTGATTTCAAGGATATCGATGTTCTGGCGGCGAATCAGATAGAGCAATAGATCAAGCGGTCCTTCAAAGGCTTCAAGAAACACCTCAAGTGCATCCGGCGGAATATACAAGTCCTGGGGCAACTGGGTGTAGGCCTTGCCATGAACCATAGCAAAAGGCATTTCTTCCTGCTGAGGGTGTCGTCCTGCCTGCTCGTTGGGATCAGCGGGCGCCGAAGAAGAGCCCGGCTCCAGGTCGGATGCGAGATCAAGTTCGGTTGTTTCCTCTGTCATTGGGTTCACAGGATGTCCATCAGGCAGTCAGATCGGTCAGTTTGGGCCGGGCATTATAGCCGGTATTAACACCCGGCGACAGGCCGCTCAAAAACTCTATTTTTTCTTTTATTTCAATTAGTTGAAGTCGAAACTTGAAGTATCTCCACGCCCCTGGCGCACCAGTACAGGCGTATCCCCGGTCAAATCAACAACACTGGTTGGCTCGATACCGCAGTAGCCGCCATCGATAACCAGTTCAACCTGGTGCTCCAGAGTGTCGCGAATGTCGTAGGGATCGCTTAACGGGAATTCATCGCCTGGCAGTAAAAGGCTGCTGCTCATCAGTGGCTCTCCCAGCTCCTCCATCAAGGCCAGCGCTATGGGATTGTCGGGAACCCGTAGCCCCAGGGTTTTGCGCTTGGGATGCATCAGCCGTCGCGGAACCTCTGCTGTACCTTCCAAAATAAAGGTGTAGGGGCCGGGCGTATGATTTTTGATCAAACGAAACACCTGGTTGTTAACCCGGGCGTAGGTCGCCAGCTCGGAGAGATCGCGGCACATCAGGGTAAAGTTGTGGTGTTTATCCAGTTGCCGCATGGCACGTATGCGATCCAGTGCCATCTTGTCGCCAATGTGGCAGCCTACCGCGTAGGCAGAATCCGTGGGGTAAACCACCAGGCCGCCACGTCGAATAATGTCCACCGCTTGGGCGATAAGCCGCGCCTGGGGATTTTCGGGATGAATTTGAAAAAATTGGGCCAAGGTTCACTCCTTGATCATGTTGATTTTAGCATCGAAAAATGGGGCACATTATGCCTGAATCCCGGATGCATCCACACAGGCGTTGCCTCTGCCGGAAGAGAACCAAAATTTCCCAACTCCTGCCAGGGTTGGTCGGGAAAGTGAAAATCACTACCGCAGGATGCGTAAAGCCCATTGGCAGCAGCGATGCGCGCCAGATCTGCCGTAGCGGCTGGCTGTTGCTGGCTGCTGATGACCTCCATTCCTTCGCCCCCCGCGTTGGCAAACTCGGCAATTAGTCGACACATCTTACTGCGCGTCAGCTCGTACTTGAGGGGGTGCGCCAGGACCGCAATGCCCTTGGCGGCGTGAATCCAGCCGATAACAGTTTCCATATCAGGCCAGGGATGTTTTACATCGGCGGGCTTGCCCGTGCCCAGATACTTCTTAAATGCCGCCTGAACTGAGCGCACAGCGCCCTGCTCTACCAAATACCGGGCAAAGTGTGGGCGGCTAACCATGGCATCTCCCGCCAATCGTTGAGCGCCAAGAAGTGCGCCAGGAAAACCGAGCTTGGCAAGTCGTTGGCCAATGGCCTCTGCACGAGCCAGGCGCGCCTCGTACTGGCTCGCGATAACCTTGAGGAGCTGCTTCGATTCAGGTTCGACGCCCAGTCCCAGGATATGGACACCGCGCCCTGACCACTGACTGGAAAACTCAATTCCACTGATCAATTCCAGGCCCAACTCAAACGCCGCTTGCCGCGCCTCGGATAAACCGGCTATGGTGTCGTGGTCGGTTAACGCGATAACCTCCACCCCCCGCATTTTAGCCCTCGACATAAGCGCGCCAGGGCTTAAAATACCGTCCGACTGGTTGCTATGACTGTGTAAATCAATAATCACACAAAAATCCTGATGGTTAAGCCACCCCTGATTTGAGGTCGGCTGGTGACATTATGGCACGGCACACTATTTAGCAGGCTTAGGTACGGCACATTTTCTAACTTGAACCAAGACTATGACAGACTCTCTCGATAAAGCTCAGCCAGTCACCGACAAGCCCAGTGACGCCCGTCAACCCAAGCGGAAAGAGAGCTTTTTCGCCAATATACTGCTCAATATTGTTATTCCGGTATTGATTCTCTCCAAGCTCAGTGGCGATCAGCATCTTGGCCCCACCTGGGCACTGGTTGTCGCCCTGGCTTTTCCACTGGGCTACGGTGCACGCGAATTTTTTATTACGCGCAAACTCAACGTGTTTTCCGCACTCGGGTTTATCAGCGTGCTGCTCACTGGCGGCATTAGCCTGTTAAAGCTGGATCCTGCCTACATAGCTATTAAAGAAGCCGCCATTCCCGGACTTATAGGGCTTGCAACACTAGTGTCGGTCAAAACCCGTTTCCCACTGGTCAAAACATTTTTGTACAACGACAAGGTACTTAAAATTCACAAGGTGTCGACCGCGCTCCAGCAATATGGCAATGAGGCGCGCTTCGAGAATGTCTTGCGTAACACCTCGTATTTCGTGGCCTGCTCTTTCTTTCTATCCTCCATACTCAACTACCTTTTGGCCAAGTATTTTCTCGTCAGCCCACCGGGTACAGAGGCATTTAATGCGGAGCTCGGAAAAATGACCGCGTGGAGTTATCCAATAATTGCCGTACCGGCCATGCTGGTAATGATTGCCAGCATGTTTTATTTGTTCCGGCAGATACGTCTGCTGACACACCTGAAACTCGAAGAGGTGATTAACGATGGGAGCGACGACGACTAATGCTTTACGCCATTATCAGTGAAGATGTACCCGATAGCCTCGCACTACGCAAACAGGCCCGGTCGGCCCACTTGGCCAGATTGCAGCGCCTGCAAGATGCCGGCAGGTTAGTGGTTGCCGGTCCGCATCCAGCGGTTGATAGCGAGGATCCCGGCGCAGCTGGTTTTACCGGCAGCCTGGTAATTGCTGAGTTTGCCAGCTTGGCGGACGCTGAAGACTGGGCCGCTGAAGATCCCTATCTCGCAGCAGGCGTCTACGCCCAAAGCAGAGTCAAACCATTCAAGAAAGTGCTGCCGTGATGAATCCAACCTTCAAACAGATGCTGATTGGTGCACTTGCTCTACTGACGTTGGGAGCAAGTCTCAACCCTACCCGGCTGCTCGCTGAAGAGCTTCGCTATGTCTCGGATGTAATGTACATTCCGCTCAGGCGGGGTCCCAGCAACCAGCAAGACATTGTTCTCAACGGTCTGGTCAGTGGGACAGCGCTAACTTTTTTACGGGAAGAAACCGATACGGCACGTATCAAATGGTCCCAGGTGCGCACGGCCGAAGGAGTTACCGGCTGGGCACGCAGCCAGCACCTACTAAGTGAGCCGACAGCGGCCCTGAAGATAGAGGCCCTGGACGTACAAAAATCTCAGCTACAGCAAGAGTTGGATTCACTCAATCAACAACTGGCGCGCGCGCGCGACCTCGAAAGCGAAAACCAGCGATTGCACGAAAACTATCAATTGCTGCAAACCCGCGCCGACTTTCTGCAGGCTGAAAATGACCAGTTGAAACGCTCGGACAGATACAACCAATGGATTTATGGTGGAGGTTTGCTCGTGTGCGGTGTCTTCCTGTCTTTTTTTCTTCAGGGACTTGGTCGGCGCCGGCGACAAACCGATTGGCGATAGTGGGTTTATGGCTCAGCGGAGTTAAAAATCATGCGTTTTGTAGTGAAAACTTTTTTCTATTTTCTATGCACACTGGCAGGCGTTTTTATGCTCGCTCAGGGTGCTTTTGCTGAGGCGAATCCACGTGTTGCCATGAACACGGATCACGGCACCATTGTGATTGAGCTATTCCCCAAAGAGGCCCCACTAAGTGTGGCGAATTTCCTCGAATATGTAGATAGCGGCTTCTACGAGGGAACCATTTTTCACCGAGTAATCCCTGGCTTTGTGGTGCAAGGCGGCGGCATGACTTACGACTTCACCACCAAACCTACCCGAGACCCAATCAAAAATGAATCCGACAACGGTCTCAGCAACAGCTATGGCACCCTTTCCATGGCGCGCACACCCATGCCGGACTCTGCCACCGCACAATTCTTTATTAACGTGAAGGACAACACGGCATTGGATGCAAATGGCAATAAGCCTGGCTACGCGGTTTTCGGCAAAGTCATCCTGGGCATGGAAGTGGTTAACCGCATTCTTGAGGAGCCCAGAGGCATGTATCCGGCGTTTCCCGATGCCCCCAATTACGCCGTACGCATCCTCAAAGCCACACGCGTCGATGAAACATTTCGGCCGGAAGTCACGCCCGAAAAAACCAACTCGCCGTTAAAGAACTCAAATGTCAGCAACGCACTGGTGAAACCGTGAGCGACTCTATTGCCCTAAGTGTTAATCTCAACAAGATTGCCCTCATTCGCAATTCGCGTCCGGGAAACTACCCGGACTTGGTGACACATGCAGAAATTTGTCTGGACTCGGGGGCCGATGGACTCACCGTTCATCCCCGCCCCGACCAACGTCATATACGCCCCGGCGACGTCTATACCTTGTCAGATCTGGTGCGCGACCGAAAGCGCATTGAACTCAATATTGAGGGCAATCCTTTTGCCGAATCCCGTGGAAATTTTCCCGGATTTATGAAGCTGGTTGCGGACACCTTACCGGATCAATGCACTCTGGTGCCCGACTCCACGGATCAACTCACCTCGGACCACGGTTTTGACCTCACGCAGTCCGGAAAGCAATTGCAGCCTATTATTCGCCAGTTACAGGATTGGGGCGTCAGGGTCAGTTTGTTTATGGATCCAGACACCGAGCAAATCAAAATGGCAAAAGACCTGGGCGCAGACAGAATCGAACTTTACACTGGCCCTTACGCTTTGGCGTTTAAGCATCAAGACGACATTTTTGAACAGCTATTCGAACACTATATGGCAGCCGCGCGCTGCGCCCAGGAAATTGACCTGGGCGTCAACGCCGGACACGATCTCAACCTCGACAATCTGGGCTATTTTTGCCAAGTGCCTCGTCTGTTGGAAGTTTCCATAGGTCACGCGCTGACGGTGGATGCTTTGCACATGGGGCTGGCGAGTGCAGTGCGCGCTTATAAGCAAGTCTGCTCAGGCGCAACATAATGTTCTAAGAAAACCTGTGCCTGTGTTTGATTTTTCGCCTAGGATTTAAAGAGCTTGTGAGAAGGAGAAACGTCATGGCATCTATACTCGTAAAAGATTACATGCAGGCCAACGCTCAGGCAGTAAAAGCAACTACCAGTGTTCGGGAAGTGATTGAGCATCTGGTGAAGAACCAGATTACCGGGGTTGCGGTAATCAATGATGATGAGCAGGTCGTGGGCTTTGTGTCTGAGCAAGACTGTATAAAAGAAATGCTCAATAGCGCCTTTTATGCGGCTGATTCACCGCCGGTTACGCAGATCATGACCAAAGACGTGCTTACCGTATCGCCCGATGCCAGTATTCTCGAAGTTGCCGAAATCATGACCTTACACAAACCCAAAAATTATCCGGTAGTGTCCCAAGGCAAGCTGGTCGGGTTGATCAGTCGCCGCCATGTTCTTCAAGCACTCATCAAGAATGATGCGGGCTGGTTTGGTAACCCACACTAAAACTCCTACCAGCAAATTTCAATGCCAGTGAAGCTCTGCTCAAGGGCTTCACTCCAGACAACTTGAGACCTGATGAAGCCCACCGATTCCCCCTCCTACCTGGAAAAGAAACGATTTTTTGACAGCTTGCTGACTATCTATGGGCGCAAACCGGTTCTCGAGGCGCTGCAGGATCCTGCGAGCCAGATTTATCGACTGCACCTCGCAAAAAGCAACAAGCCAGCCACTATTCTCAACGAGATTATTGATCTTGCGCAGTCCAAAGGCGCGGAAATTGTGGAGCATGAACGCCTGGCCCTGTCACGCATTTCGCGCAACGCCAAACAGGATCAGGGGGTTGCAGCAGATCTTGTCTGCCGTGGATACGAGCACTTCAGCCGCTTTCTGGAAAGGCCTTTGCCGCCTAAGGGGTGCTTGCTGGCACTGGACGGAATTACCAATCCAGCTAATCTCGGCATGATTATTCGCTCGGCCTGTGCGGGAAAAATTGACGGAATCCTGTTGCCTCAAACAGGCAACGCACAAATAGACCCTTTGGTTATCAAAGCTAGCGCCGGCACACTGTTTCGAGCACCACTGCTGCGCTGCGAACGACTGGCAGAAGCCCTGACAAGGTTCAAAGACAAGGGCGCCCGCATCTGCGCCCTTTCCTCTCACGCGGAACATACACTGAGGGAGTTCAACCCGGAAGTAGCCTGCGTTTATGTATTGGGCAATGAAACAGAAGGCGTCTCCAGGGAGGTAATCAACCTGTGCGACGCCCGTGTGCGTATTCCGATGAACAATGGGGTGGAATCCTTGAACGTTGCCGTTACCGCCGCGCTGATCGCATTCAAGGACTCCTAACCACCCCTTAGAGTTTGTAGCCTTCTTCTTCGTGCAGGCTCAAATCAAGACCGGTGACTTCTTCCTCTTTGGAAACACGCAGTCCGCTGGTCAGCAGTGCAACCACTTTCAGTAATACATAGGTCACTATCGCGGTATAGATAAAGGTGGCAGCAACACCAATAAATTGTATCCACAGCTGCTGCCCTATAGTTTCCACCCCCTCTGCGAATCCCAGACCACTGAAAGCCCCGAGTTGAGTTGACGCGAATACAGCTGCCAGCAAGGTACCCAAGACGCCGCCAATACCGTGCACAGGAAACACGTCAAGGGAGTCGTCGATTTTCCAAATACGCTTTACGGTTTGTGTCATATAGAAGCAGATAACACCCGCACTTAAGCCAATGACCAAGGCGCCACCTGGACCAACAAAACCAGATGCAGGGGTAATAGTCCCCAAGCCGGCAACCATGCCGGTCACAATACCTAACACGCTGGGCTTGCGAAATTTCATCCACTCGATGGTCATCCACGCGAGCGATCCAGCCGCGGCAGAAATATGGGTTACTAACATCGCCATAGCCGCACCACCGTCAGCTGCCAAGGCGCTGCCTGCGTTAAAACCAAACCAGCCTACCCACAGCATGCCTGCGCCGGTAACTGTCATGGTGAGGTTGTGCGGCGGCATAGGTGTTTGCGGAAAGCCGTTGCGACGGCCGATAACCAATGCAGCCACCAGTGCCGCTACACCCGCCGTAATATGGACCACCGTACCGCCGGCAAAGTCGAGCAAACCCATAGAGCCCAACCAGCCGCCGCCCCAAACCCAGTGGCACACGGGTACATAAACAGCAAAGAGCCAGAGAGCAGAGAAAATCAGCATGGAAGAAAATTTCATGCGCTCAGCAAAGGCGCCAACAATCAGTGCTGGCGTGATAATGGCGAAGGTCATCTGAAAACAGACAAACAGCAATTCCGGAATATCGCCGGATAAATCCTCTGTGCCTATTCCCATCAAAAACACTTTGCTGAAATCCCCAATCCAGGCGTTGCCCTCACCAAATGCCAGGCTATAACCAGCGATTATCCACAACAGCGACATCAAACAGGCGATGGCAAAACATTGCATCAACACCGACAACACATTGCGTGACCGCACCAGCCCCGCATAAAAAAGTGACAGGCCGGGAAGCGTCATAAAAAGCACCAAGGCGGTGCTGGTCAAAATCCACGCGGTATTTGCGCCATTCAACTCTTCTGCCATGGCGGGACTGCTAAAAAAAGCCACAAGCACGGCCAAGAGTGGAAGCACTCCGGAAAAGGGTGATTTCATAGGAACTCCAAAAAGCGGCAAAGTGAAAACACCTCCAACTGCCCCAGAATGGAGCGCCACACTGGCTTATTCTTAGCGTTTCAGGCAATTGGGGATGGAATGACGATAGATTTTGGAGAAATGCGAGGGTATAAAGCCCTGTTTGCACCCCAACATTCTGCGTCTGGAAGCTCTGAGCAATTAGTGCGCCAATTTATTTTTATGATTTCTTTCAAAGACTTGGGGTGACGGGAATAAATCGCCGCACCCAACTCTGCACCAGGATGAAACACATGCCCCACGCAATGCACCACTTTTGATCATGAACGAAGAGGTACGGCACCAAAAGAGAACCTCAATCGGTTTACCCGCACCTAAGACGCTCAACACGAAGGCTGGGCGGGCCGTACCCTTAATTGTCGAATAGCGCTCGCCAGTTTCGGCAGCACTGATTGGTTGTCACTGAAGGCGGCAAGTTCGTAGAGCCTTGCAATAAGTTGCAATTGAGCCCCCTGCTCGGGCCAGGTTTGCGCGGCCCGGGCGGCATAATCGCGAGGTGCCTCACCGCGCAGCCTGGGCAACCCGGCGCGCGCCAGTTTTTTTTCAAAGCGACGATAGTGCTTGTCCCACAGCTGCAAATTGGACCTTGGTGATCGCAACAGCCAGATCGCCAGCACCAGCACAATAGCGCCCGCAATACCGAGGCAAACCAAGGTAAGTTTCCAAAGATCCACCCCTTTGATCCACTGACCAAATAGTTGTTGTTGCAGCCGCGCGTCATAATTCAGCACCCAGCGGGACCAATGGTAGTTAAAGGCATCCCAGCGCATTGCCAAGTCGGCAATCAAGCCAAAATTGCGAGAAAGCGCATTCCCCAGCAACTCCGCGTCAGCATCGCTGAGCGAGTAGTCAATACCTCGCTCAATTCGGTCCGGCGCCACAGCGGCGGTGGGATCTATCCTGACCCAACCGCGCCCGTCCAGCCACACTTCAGCCCAGGCATGCGCATCACGCTGCCTGACCAACCAATAATTTTCACGCGCGTTGTAACTGCCACCTTGATAACCAACAACAACCCGCGCTGGCACTCCCGCAGCGCGCATAAAAAAAACAAAGCTACTGGCAAAGTGCTCACAAAATCCCTGGCGGGTTTGCCATAAAAATTCATCAACGCTGTGATGGCCCAAGGCACCAGGCTGTAGGGTATAGGTGAAGTTTTGGTTGAAATACTGAAGAAGTCGCCGAATGAGGGCCTCCGGGCTTCCCTCCTCAGACATCCAGGCAAGCGCTGTTTGCCTGGTTTGCGGATTGAAATCCCTTGGCAATCCCCGCTCTGCACGCCATTGCTGCTCTGCAAGCCCCGCCCGTTGTAACCGATAATCCAGATGCGACCTGACCTGGTATTGAAACCGCTGACTGACGGGCCTGCGATTTTGTAACCAGATATCCGGACCCAGACCTATGCGCTCATCCCACTCGGCTGGCGCATTGAGCGCGAACAACCAGGGCTGATAACTGGGCTCCATAATGACTTCGTATTCAGAGACCTCACCGATGAATTCAACCTTGGCCAGATGAGTGCGAATATCTGCCGGGTTCCACGCAATGTTCGCAAAAGACGTTTGCAGGTGGTTTTGCGACCAGCGGCGGCCATCGAAATGAGACAGCACCAACCCGCGCCAATACAGCTGGTTTTGTTGGGGATTGTCGCCAGTAAAGGTGACGCGAAAGGCGAGCTGATCAGACTGCATCAATTCGCTGATATCGCCCGGCGACATGCTGTCGCTCATGCCGGTCTTGGCGGCAGCGGTGTTGAGTGGCACCGCCCACAGGGGCCCGAGACGAGGCGTCACCATAAACAACAACAGCATCAAGGGTACGGCTTGAAGCAAAATCGCGGCAGCCAGCTTGAAGCTGCGCTTGCCTTGCTGGTTGATGGATTGATTGACCGCCAGTAGCGCAGTGCTGAGCACCAGCACACACACCAATGCATAAAGCGCGGCATAGACTTCTGAAAAAAACAATAACTGGGTGGCGATAACAAAATAGCCGAGAAAAGAAAGCACCAGAAAATCGCGACGACGCCGCAGCTCGAGCAGCTTCAATATAAAACCTGCCAACAGCAGGCAAACCATGGCCTGTGTTCCAAATCGGCCCTGCACCGCCAGCAACAAACCTACAGCGCAGATGGCAACCAAAATAACCTTTAAGGTAATTCCAGGATAACCCCAGGCGCCGCGAAAAATTTGCCAACGCCAAATCACCACGGGCAACCAAACACCCCATAACCACAAAGGTGCATGAAACGCGTGGGGAGCCAGTATCATCGCTTGGGCAATCAGCAACCAAGCCAGGCCCGCACGTGAAATTTGATCGGCTTCCAACTTGGCCATCATTACACCACCGATCCGGTATGAGCGTCTTGGTACAAGGCGAGCGCGCGCAAAATTTTTTCCTGATGCACCGCCCCCTGCCCCAATTCAATGCTCAGCCCGGGCAAACGCAACCCATAGTGACTGGTCGTTTTGCCCAATTCGACACTCCAATAACACAGTCGTGACAGACGCGACTCAGTGTCCATTCCCCCAAGTGTGTGCCAATCCAACCACAGGTTTTGACTTTGATAGCCAACATACTCCTTGAGGTGCAAACCAGCTCCCCTGGCGTACTGCTTCCAGGCGACCTGTGCCAGACTGGCGCCCGGTCGATAGGCTTCAAAACCGTAGAAATCTTCGGGGTTTTCATGAACCGTCAGATCGCCCTCACCTTCACCAACCACACCCAAGGGAGGCTCATCGGAAACCAGCGGTCGCGGATAAATCAACGCCTGCATATCCAAATGGACCCAGGACCATGCGCGCATCAATCCAAAGGGGAAACGACTTTCAACCAAAATCCGGCCTACGCTCATAACGCCCCGCTGGACAGAAGGTTCACTGATCAGCAGTTCTCGCTCCTCAGCGGGAGCAAGATCAATATTGGCGTGGTATTGCCCCGCTAAAACAAGGCAAAGATTGTCGTGATAAAAGCGATTGGCGGATGACAACCGCAGGTGCCATTCAACAGCTTCACCAGCAAATACGGATTTGGCACCAAGCCCCTGTAAACGCAAACCCGACAAATTGCGAAAGGTGTAGAGTATGGAAACCACGCCCATACTGGCCAACAGGAAGGTGATCGCAAGGATCAAGTTGTTCTGGTAGTTGGTGCCCAGTAACCACATCACCAGGAGTACGACCCAAAATAGCCAACCTTGGCGTGTCGGCAACACGTAAATTGATCGGTGTTTAAGCTCAACTTCAGGCGCGGCCGGCGATCGACGCAAAATCCATCGCCAGAAAAACTGTTTTATTGCTCCCGATTCTGCCACTTGAGTCACTCCGAAAAACCTATTCGCCAGTCACGCCCTTAATGGGTCGAATACTGCCCCAGGATTTACAACTGGGACAAAGCCAATGCAATTTTTTACCGCTAAATCCGCATTTGTGGCATTGGTATTCCGGCTTTTCGGCCAATACCTTTTCAACAGCACCTTTCATTAGGCTCAGATGATTGCTTACCGAGTCTTCTCCAGCTGCAATTTGCAAATCAAGTAGCGCGTTCAAGAGTCGCAAAGATGGTTTGAGGGCGAGCTGCGCTGAAATAAACTCAATCGCGACGCTCGTCCCTTCAGCCGTCTTTATCCCTTCGGTCGTTTTTAAAAGATTCGCGAGGTGCAAGATAAGACTCGCACCGGGATGCCTGGCCAAGAGTTCGTACAGATACCGACGATAACCCTCCTGATCACCCAGAGCACCAAAACACTTGCCCAATAAAGGCAAAGACTCCCTGATAAAGTCTGCGTCCTGCTGTGGAACCCTGCGTAAGCTCTCAAGGGCTGCGCGATAGTTACCTTCTTCAACTTCCAGTTGCGCCAGGAGCAAACTCGCGCGCACCGACTGTTTGCAATAACCCACAGCATCGTTGAGATGGTCGCGCGCGCCCGTTTTATTACCCGCAGCCAGCGCCATCTGCGCCAACTCACAGCAATAATGAGACCTCATCAACGCCAACTCGTTAGCGCCTAATTGCCGGGGAAAATCCTGCAACTTGTCAGCGGTGGAAATGGCCTTGACCCACTCGCGTTCACTTTGATAAATCAACAACAATTGCTTCAAGGCGTCCGGGGTGAAAACGGACCCAATCGTCACTAATTCATCCAATAGGTTTTCGGCGCGATCCAGCACACCAGCACTGATAAAATCGCATGCCAATTCAAATTGGGCCTCATGGCGCTGTTGTGGTCTCAGCTTGCCTGCACGCAGCAAGTGCTCGTGGATCTGAATGGCGCGCCCTACCTCACCCCGTCGCCGCATCGCCAACCCCAGGGCCATATGTATCTCCAGGGTTTGCTCATTCACCTCAAGGGATTGCAGGAAGCCATCCATTGAAGAATCAGTGGTGTCATTCAGCAGGTAACGCAGACTCTGGTAATAACCAGCGGTAAAAGATGTGCCCAATCGGGTATGTCGAAAGCGCCGATAACCATAGCCAGCGGCGAAACCCAAGGCCAGCAGGCATGTGCCGATCAGCAAAACCGCTAGCCAATCGAACATGGGAGATACCCATCAAGGCGAAGAATGGGGGAGGACGCAACAGCCATCAAAAACCCTGGCGTCAGCAGGAGAGGAGCGGGTTCATCCCAGCAGGCTTTCATTAACCCTGTCGCGCATTTCCTTACCCGGTTTGAAATGGGGTACATATTTACCCTCTAATTCAACATTTTCACCGGTCTTGGGATTTCGCCCAATGCGAGGCGCACGGTAATGCAGTGAGAAGCTACCAAAGCCCCGAATCTCAATGCGCTCACCGGAGGCTAGAATCTCGGACATATAGTCGAGCAAGAGCTTCACCGCCAACTCCACATCGCGCAGCGGCAACTGGTTTTGCTTTTCAGTGATGTATTCTATCAATTCGGATTTTGTCATGGCCTGGCTCTATTGTTAGCGGATATCAGGCAAATCGTTGGACTAGCGCCAGAGTTATAGCGCAAAAGTGAGGCTAACTCTATAAAAATTAACAGTTTTTTTAAGTTTTAAAAAAATGGCTACCCGAAGGTAGCCATTTTTCATATCAGGACCTTAGTCCTTATTTTGCATCTGCGCCTTGATCAGGTCGCCCAGAGTGGCCGGGGCTGCCTGTTCAGTTTGCTTGTTGTGCTCTTTAACAGCAGACTTCTCGTCGTCAACGTCCTTGGACTTGACCGACAGGTTGATGCTGCGATTCTTGCGGTCAACCGCAATAATCTTGGCTTCAACTTCGTCGCCTACTTTCAGCAGATTGCGTGCATCTTCTACCTTTTCACGGCTCAGTTCAGAGGCCTTGAGTACGGCTTCAACGTCATCTGCCAGGGTCACAACAGCGGCCTTGGCTTCAACTTCTTTCACGATACCCTTAACAATGGCACCCTTGTCATTCTCTGCAACATATTCAGAGAAGGGGTCGGTTTCCAATTGCTTGATACCCAAAGAGATGCGCTCGCGCTCGGGGTCGATGGCCAATACCACAGTTTCCAGCTCATCGCCTTTCTTGTACTTGCGTACCGCTTCTTCGCCAGCTTCGTGCCAGGAGATGTCTGACAGGTGAACCAGACCGTCGATGCCGCCGTCCAGGCCAATGAAGATACCGAAGTCAGTGATGGACTTGATTTTGCCGCTGATCTTGTCGCCTTTGGCGCAAGTACGGGCAAATGCATCCCAGGGGTTTTCCTGGCACTGTTTCAGGCCGAGAGAGATACGACGACGCTCTTCGTCGATATCCAACACCATCACTTCGATTTCGTCGCCCAGTTGAACAACCTTGGACGGGTGAATATTTTTGTTGGTCCAGTCCATTTCTGAAACGTGGATCAAGCCTTCAACGCCTTCTTCCAGCTCCGCAAAGCAGCCGTAATCGGTCAGGTTGGTAACCTTGGCTTTAACACGGGCGCCTTCGGGGTAACGCTTGGTGATAGCTACCCATGGATCTTCGCCGAGTTGCTTCAGGCCCAGAGATACGCGGTTGCGCTCGCGGTCAAATTTCAGAATCTTAACATCGATCTCGTCGCCTACATTCACTATCTCACCTGGGTGCTTGATGCGCTTCCAGGCCATATCAGTGATGTGCAGCAGGCCGTCTACGCCGCCCAAGTCAACGAAGGCACCGTAGTCGGTCAGGTTCTTGACGATACCCTTAACCGCTTGACCTTCTTGCAGGTTGGCCAGCAGCTCATCGCGTTCAGCAGAGTTGGCTTGCTCCAATACAGCGCGGCGAGAAACCACCACGTTGTTGCGCTTCTGATCCAGCTTGATAACTTTGAATTCCAGCTCTTTACCTTCGAGGTGAGTGGTTTCGCGCACAGGGCGAACGTCAACCAAAGAACCTGGAAGGAAGGCACGGATGCTGGCAACGTCAACGGTGAAACCACCTTTAACCTTGCCATTGATAACGCCTTTGATAACTTCGTCAGCAGTGTGAGCAGCTTCGAGGATTTTCCAAGCTTCAGCGCGCTTGGCTTTTTCGCGGGACAGTTTGGTTTCGCCGAAACCATCTTCGACGCTTTCCAGGGCAACCTGAACTTCGTCGCCGATGGACAGATTCAATTCACCCAGTTCGTTGCGGAACTGTTCAGCAGGGATAACACCTTCGGATTTCAGGCCGGCGTGAACAGTCACCCAGTCTTTATCGATGTCGATCACCACACCGGTCACGATGGTGCCTGGCACCATGTCAACGGTCTTTAAACTCTCTTCAAATAACTCAGCAAAACTTTCGCTCATGCTCATGGGTAATACCTGTAAATGGACTCAGATTCCGCCGTGCAAGCCTCGAATATACGGGCAAAGAACAGCCAGATTCTGCGATTACCGTACTGCCAAAGGTACGGGCCAGTGGATGAACAGCAACAGCGGCCTGAGGTTGGCGCCAGCTGCGGTTGCCAATGCTAGTAATGGTTAATGGTTTGACGATCGACACATGTCCCAGCAAGGGGGCGCAGGCTAGCAGAAGTCCCCTTGTGGATCAAGTGCTTAGCGGGGCTTTAGCGGTAGTTACAGGTAGCTGAAAAGGGTGAGCTGGCTGACCTTCACAAAGCTCTGTTGGGCGGCGCTTAGCACGAAGCTTTCCATGGCCAGGCGGGTGGAGGCTTCGGCAACATCCAGATCCTCAAGTTGCCCCAATACTCGCTTGCCAAAGAGATCCGCATCCAGATTTAAGTCCCTGGCACTTTCGAGGGTATTCTGGCGCGCGCCGATTTCACCCTGAATGGCGGAGATGCGGGTAACCGCATTGGTGAGATTGGAGAGGGTTCTAGCCACCGCAGCAGAGAGCTCAGCTTCGCTTTCGGGGGTATCCTCCAGCTCGCGCATGGCCTGGGCAAATCGTGCCAGCGTCCCAAGTAGAGGTTCTTTGTTGGTTGAGTTAACGAAAAAACTATCGCCCCGCTGACCATTGGTTGAGCTAACCCCTACCCCCTGAGTGCTTAGGCCAGTTACTGTGTCTACCGCAGCACTGCCATCGCGCAGGGTGACATTAGTACCACTGGGTGATACCAACCCCCGAACCGGATCCAACACCAACCCCAAACGAAGCAGTTTGTCTGCATTGTCTGCGGCACCACTGGCGGGAACCGTATCAACACTGGCGCCCAGGGCTGCAAGCAGGTCGGCGGCATTGGTGACATTTTGATCCAAAATCAGGGTTTCACTGACACCGCCCACCGTCACCGTGACTGACGCCGGCGCAAGCGAAAAATCAACCGCTCCACTGAAATTGAACGGCAGGTTCGCAGCCACTGGAGGATTTGGCGCCCCCGTAATGGTGAACCTGGCCCCGGCAACCTCAATTGGCTCTCCGGCAACATAGGGTTGATTGACCAAAAGCTGACGTCCGCTGCCGCGCTCGGTGACGCTGAAATTGCTACCGGGAGGTGCAACGTTACCGGGATCATTGAAGGTGATGACGAGATTTTCTGGAAACAACTCATCATAGGCTTCCTGATCATAGACCTGTCCAAGGCTGATACTGGCAGCAGGAACAGCGCGGTTACTGGGTGATGCCGAGGTGACGAACGTATTGTGGGCGCTGGGAATATCCATAAATAAGCGACGACCTGAATCACTCACCGCCACCGTCACCGTCGCCGAGGCCTGCAATCTCAACTGCCCCTCATCGCCGTGATAACTCACTCGACCTTCTGCGTCCAATACAAACGGCTGGGTATCACCCTGATAACCGGCAAAAATATGCTGTCCCGATGCGTTGCGGGTATTTTGCAGGCTTAAAAGCTCCTGCATTCTACTTTCCACTTCAGAGGCAAAGGCCTGGTAATCTGCCGAGGTCATGACCGCTGTATTACCGGCAGCGACTGCCAACTCCTGCATCCGCTGTGTCAGACTCATCACGGCTTTCAGGGTGGTCTCTTCAAGAGCGAGATTGTTCTCTGCCACATCAATATTTTTGTTGAACTGCTGGGTTCGCGCGAGATCCTCTTTAATTTGCAAAATTGTCGTCGCTGCCACCGGGTCATCAGCCGGTGTCAATATGCGTTTTCCGGTTGCAATTTGCTCTTGCGTTTTTATGACAGCATTCTGCGAATTTCGCATGCTGATTGTTGCTATGTCATAAATTTGCGATGTAGAGACACGCATGGTGAATTACCTGTATCAATTCCAAACCGGACGTTGGTTTAATTAAATTCGTATCGCGTTTAACAAGGTATCAAACAAATCTCGAGCAACAGATATGACTCTGGCGTTGGCGTTGTACACCTGTTCGTACTTAATCAAATTTGCGGCTTCTTCATCGAGATTGACACCCGAAATGCTATCTCGCAGCGATTGGGTTTGTTCCAAAAGCCCTTTACTGGCGGCAGTATTTATTGAGGATAAATTGCTTTTGGTACCAACCACTTCAACCAGTCGACCATAGGCCTCGCTGAAGGAGAGCGTTTCACCCGCTGTGGTTGCGGCCGTCTCCAGCGCTACAAACTTGAGCGCATTGCGGTTGTCGTTACTGGCGTTGTCATTAAAGTCCATGGTGAACTGGTCGCCCGCCTGTGGTTGACCTTTAATGGATACCTGGTAACCCAAAAAGGAGGATTGCGCAAAATCAGGGGCACTACTGTTGCCAAACAACTGGGAATCGCTGGGCGCTGTGCGCAGACTCACGCCATTTGCCAAGGTGAGATCAATGCGACCACCAATCGTAATAGCACTCTGCTCAAACACCAGGTCACCAGGCGCAGAATCAACTCCCGCCAAAACCACATCGGGATTGCCTTGGTTGTCGTTTACGCGAATTGAATTGGGTGTGCCTGCATCGGCAGTCAATCGAATATCCAAATTAACACCCGAAGATGCCACCATGCGCAACTCGGGCTCACCTGTTACTACATTGGCTCCACTCACAGCGCGTAATCCCAGCGCAATCAGATTGGGGTTTGTGTTGATTCTCTCTGCAAGATAGTCATTAAACGCCCCTGGATCGCTATTGGGATTGGGCACCTCTCCCGCCAGCGCAAGACCATCGTGTTGCAGCAAATTTTCGCCATTGATGGATATTTGCAAAGGGTAGGCAAATCCCGTCGGATCAATGTCAATGCCGGTAATCGTTGCCGTGGTAAACGCATTTGCCGATACACCCGGAATGCTATTCAACATAGCCGCCGTTTGTGCCGCAGAAGCATTCGCGGTTGTGGTCAGGGTTCGTGTTTGCGAGAGGCCGGTTGTTGAATCAGGCAGCGTAAACACCAACTGCTCAACCGGATATCCGTTCGGTTGCGCGGGATCTGTTGGATCAACCGGGAACATGGGCAATCTTCCGGCAGGTAAACCCAAGCGGGCGCCCTGCCCTGTTACGCGGGTTTCTCCCGGGTCCTGAGCAAAAATCAGGTTGTCGCGGCCGGGAACAAAAATCTGCTCACGAATGGGGGGATTCAGATGCACCGGGTTGGCTGGGTCAGTATTGTCCAGAACATCGTAGGTGGTCGCCGAGGTAAACCGAATAACCACTGGCGGAGAAAGTTGTCCTGGCTGAGCAAAGGCTGGCAGGCGATTGCCATTCGCATCCAGCAGTTGCAAAACTTCTCCTGGGCTGATGATGCCATTGCCAATATTACCTTCATCGGATCCGGAGCGAATAGGCGACGCAAACGCCAGATCCTCAGGACGAGAAATTTCGGCTCTGATGTCAGTCGCGCCGCGACGGGTGGGCTGCAAGGTAAAGGTGTCGCCACCTTGAAAACTGCCGCTTTGCAACTCAAGGCGTAAACCATCAAAACTAACCTCGAAAGGGTAAGCACCGGTGAGCAACCCCTGGGTTACCACTTGATTATCGCTAACCCGGGTGACCGCATAGTTGCTGGTACCCCCAATTATTTCAAAGCGATAGTCACTGGAGGTAATTTGCCTCGCATCCTCTATTCGCAGAGCGATCACCCGATCATCGGGCGGCGAATTGGCGCCGTGTTTGACGCGACTCAACATCAAATCCGGATCGTTGATATCACGAAACATCAGCTGGCCATAGTCGCCATCCAAATCCAGCCCCTGTTGTTGCAACTGGTTAAACTGATCTGAAAGCACAACGGCTGTACGCCCCAGCTCATTGAGCGAGGTAGCAATAATATCCTCGCGAAATGTTAGCAGCCCGCCTATTTGTCCGCCTTTAATGAGGTTGGTCACATTGGCTGATTGAACATTGTTGGCAAGAAAAATCTGCCCGCCCTCGCGCACACTGAAGCGACTCACCGTAGTACCGACTACCAGAGGTTGGCCATTCCCGATAAATACGTTGATATCACCACTGTCTTGCTTGACAACTTGGATAGACACCAATTCAGACAAGCGACGCAAAGCCTCATCACGCTGATCCAACAAATCGTTGGGCTGAGGACCAGAGCCTGAAGCGGACTTTTCACCAATAGACTGGTTGAGTGCAGAAATCGATTGAGCTATAGAGCCGATTTGCTGGGTAATAGCTTCAATTTCACGGTTCACACCGGATTCTATTGCCACTACCCGGTCATAGAGATTGTTGAACCGGTTTGACAAGGCTTCCGCCTGGGTAACCACCAACTGACGCGCCGGAGTTGATGAAGGGTCATCGGCGCCATTTTGTAACGCTGAAAAAAAGCTTTGCAGCCCGCCGGACAAGCCGGTAGACAAATCAGCGAAAAGTTTATCAACCTTGCCAATATTGGTGTTGTACTTGTCCAACTGATGAAAACTGGAGGTATCAAGACGCAATTGAGTAGTCATAAATTCGTCTACTACCCGCTCGATAGAGCGAGTCTCAACGCCACTGCCAATAAAACCGGCAGCACCCATTTTTTGCTCGGTGCGCGTAACATAATGCACCTCTTGCCGACTGAATCCCGCGGTGTTGGCGTTCGATATATTGTGGCCAGCAGTGCGCAACGCATTCTGGCTCGCCTGAAGGCCTGATATAGCATTGGATAATATGCCGGACACCTTAGACCCCCATTACTCTTTTCCAAACCCGGTTGACGCGAGTGGCATCAACTCGGGCGCTGATAATTCACCGGCCATGTAGGCCTGAAATCGATCACTGGCCACAATACGTTTGATTTTTTCGGCGTACTGGGGATCAGTTGCATAGCCAGCCGACTGCAATGCCTCGGCAAACTTATTCGCGTCTGCGGTGGATACCAGCGCCTGCTCATAGCGCGAATTGGATTGCAAAAAGCTCACATAGTCAGAAAAACTTTCGGCGTAATTTTGATAGCGACGAAACTCGGCAGAGACTTGTTTGGGGACACCCTGTTCGTACTCAGTCGTGCTGACTTGTACACGTTCGCCCTGCCAACGATGGTCGGCTTTGATATTAAACAGATTAAAGCTGCTTTCCCCGCTGGCGCTACGGTTTACAAATCGTCCCCAACCGGTCTCCAGTGCCGCCTGTGCCAAGAGCCAACCTGGCTGGACATTGAGTAACGCGGCGGCGCGTTTGGCATAGGGCGTTAACTGACGAATAAAATCCTCCGGTGAATCAAAATTGTCCGGAGTTTCGTCGACAGATTCCTGGCGCGGCTGCTCGTCTTTTATTCTGTCTACAGGGGCGTAAGCAACAGGCTCTTGCAGGGGTTTAACCTGCATTTTGTCAGTTGCTTGTGACAGGGCACCGTCATAGGTCTGGGCCAGCTGCTGATACAAAGCCTCTGCAAGCCCAAGCCCCCTGCCACTGGAAAGTTCAAGGGACATCTGCTGATCCATCATGTCCTGATGGAATTGCATTTCGTTGCTATTAAAGTAACTATCTTCAGCAAAAACTGCGTTGGCTGCACGCATACCCTTGAGCATTTGCTGGATAAATAGCGATTCAAATTGCTTGGCAACTTCCTTGAGCGCACCCGGATCATCGGCGCGCCCAAGGGCCTTAATCTGCTCAAGACCTTGATTATTCAGCATGGTGTCTTTTGTCTGCATAACACCCGGCATGTGATTAAGTGGAAGCATTAGATCACCACCAATTCAGCTTTTAATGCACCTGATTGCTTAAGTGCTTCGAGAATCGCCATAAGATCACCGGGTGAAGCACCTACGTTATTAACTGACTTGACAATTTCATCCAGCGTCGCGCCGGGCGCAAACTTGAACATAGGATTGGTTTCTTCCTCAACATCTATTTGGCTGGCCGGTACGACAACCGTTTGCCCTGCACCCAGGGGATTGGGCTGACTCACGCCCAAACTTTCGGAGATGGATACCGTCAGGCTGCCATGCGTTACTGCCACCGGAGATACCCGCACGTTCTGTCCAACAACAATGGTTCCTGTGCGGGAATTGATGATGACTCTGGCGGCTTCCTCACCGGGAGTCACTTCGATATTTTCCAACAAGGCCAAAAAATCCACGCGATGGGCGGGATTTACCGGGGCATCGACAACAATAGACACCGCATCCATCGGCCGGGCAGTTTCTGGCCCCAGCAGCTTATTGATACTTTGCGCAACACGATTTGCCGTGGTGAAGTCCGCGCGATGCAAGTTAAAAATAACAGGCTGGCCAGCGGAAAATTGATTCTCTACTACCCGCTCAACAATAGCGCCGCCGGGAATTCGCCCAACGCTGGGAATATTCACGCGAATACTGGAGCCATCAGCGCCAGCAGCGCCAAATCCGCCCACCACCAGGTTGCCCTGGGCAACGGCGTAGACTTCTCCATCCAATCCTTTAAGGGGTGCCAATAATAAACTGCCTCCACGCAAGCTTTTTGCATTGCTGATCGATGAAACAGTGATATCCAGGGTTTGGCCTGGCTTGGCAAATGGCGGCAGCTCTGCCTGAATCATCACTGCGGCTACGTTTTTCATTTGCATACGCGTGCCTGGCGGCACGGTTATGCCAAACTGCTTGAGCATGCTATTGAATGATTGCGTCGTAAACGGTGATTGAGTCGTCTGGTCACCAGTACCGTCAAGCCCAACGACCAAACCGTAGCCAATGAGCTGGTTGGATCTCACGCCCGCCACTGATGCGAGATCCTTGATGCGCTCGGCATAGGTATTGGTTGCCATGAGCAGGACGCAGCATGCGACCAGATATTGGAGTGATTTCACCTTAGTCGTCCTCAATACTTAAAATGGCCAGTATTCGCTGTTGAAAAAACGCGACAGCCAGCCCATAGACTGGGTGTCAGCAAGACTTCCTGTGCCACTGTAGGAAATTTTCGCATTCGCCAAACGTGTTGACGGCACTGTGTTGTCTGGCGCTATGTCATCTGGACGAACGATGCCGCTGATGCGAATAAATTCGTCGCCACGGTTCAAGGTCATCCATTTTTCACCGCGTACCACCAGGCTGCCATTGGGCAATACTTCGGCAACGGTAACAGTGATGTTACCTTGCAAACTATTGCTCTGATCCGCACCCGCATTGCCGGAAAAATTCCGCGAATTTTGCACATCCGTTTCCAGGGTATCGCCCCGAAACGTAGGCACCCTGCCTAACACTGAGCCCGCATTAAAATTGATTTCACTATCTTTGCTGGTGTTCACGGCAGCGGTTTTACGCGAGACCGTGCGCTCATTCAGCGTGATAGTGATAATGTCTCCGACCCTCAAGGCCTTGCGATCATCAAACAAGTTGAGCCCGTAAGCACCCTGGTATAGAGAGCCCTCAGTGCGATGCGGAATATTATGAGCACCCGCGACTGTCGGCGCGTAATGGGGATCATCGCGAACAACGCGCTTGGTGTTGCTGCAACCAGCCAGCACCAACAGGCCAACCAACACCAGGCTGGCTTTTTGTATCCAATATCCGTTGTTCATGATGACTTTACCCCTCACCTGTTTCACTAGAGAGTTTGACTGACGTACTGCAACATCTGGTCGGCAGTTGATACCACTTTGGAATTCAACTCGTAGGCTCGTTGAGTGGTAATCATATTCACCATCTCTTCCACGATATCCACGTTGGAACCTTCCAATGTGCCTTGCAATAGCCGACCCATACCGTTTTCACCGGGAGCGCCTTGCTGCGGATTACCGCTGGCAACGGTTTCAAGAAACAAATTGCTGCCGACAGCTTGCAGACCTGCCGGATTGACAAAATCAACCAGCAAAATGTCACCCAATTGCTGTGGCTGAACTTCGCCTTGAAGGTAGGCATTCACCACGCCATCGGTGCTGATGGTGATCTGGTTAGCTCCCTCGGGAATAGCAATCGCAGGCTCCAGCAGCAAGCCTTCGTTATTCACCAATTGACCTTCGCCATTGATCTGAAATTGGCCATTGCGGGTATAGGCGATGGTTCCATCCGGTTGCAGGATTTGAAAAAATCCCCTGCCATTAATCGCCACATCCAGCGCTTGCTCAGTAATTTGCAAGTTGCCTTCGGTAAATTGCTTTTGTGTTGCTACCACACGCACACCCGTGCCCAGTTGCAAACCGGATGGTAGCTCTGTGTCCTGGGTTGTTTGCGCGCCGGGTTGACGTTGCACCTGGTACAACAGATCTTCAAAAATGGCGCGGTCGCGTTTGAAGCCAACAGTGCCAACGTTGGCCAGGTTGTTCGAAATGGTCGTCAGCTGCTTATCTTGCGCCGCCAACCCGGTTTTACTCACGTAGAGTGCTGCGTGCATTGTGAATACCCTCTTGCTAGTAGCGCTTCAGGAGCGCCCAAATCGTTTTACGACATCCGCAACAATTGCGCGGACGCCTCGGAATTTTGCTCTACATCTTTCATCAACTTGACTTGCATTTCGTATTGACGAGAGAGACTCAAGATCTGGGTAAACTCATTGATGGCGCTCACATTACTGCCTTCCAATGCGCCACTGACCAAACGCACTTCGGCCGCCGGTGGTGCAGCCTCGCCATCGCGCTGGCGATACAAGCCGTCAGCGCCCTTCTCCAGATTTTGCAGTTGCGGATTGACCAGCTTGATGCGATCAGCCTCAACCAGGGCCTCGGGCCCCTGCCCCAAGGCAACCAGTGACAAGCTGCCGTCCGAACCCACAGATAATTTTTCAAAGGGTGGCAAAGCGATTTGCCCCGCGTTGCCTAATACCGCCAGACCATTGGCGGTGCGCAAAATACCGTTGGTATCGACTTCGAGATTGCCCGCGCGGGTGTAAGCCTCAGTCCCATCCGGCCCGATGACCGCAATAAATCCAACACCGTTGATGGCCACATCCATATCTCTGCCCGTGGTATTGAGCGGCCCCTGAGCAAAGTCGCTGGCGGGTGATTCGGTCAGGGAATAGGCCCTGGTTGGCTGGCCGGGCCCGTAATACACCGGCATTGAGCGCGCCTGAGCAAAGTCAGCACGAAAGCCAGTGGTATTCAGGTTGGAAAGATTATTGGCGTGAGCGGTTTGCGCCAGCATGTTGTGCCGGGCGCCCGTCATCGCAATATATAAGGCTTTGTCCATCGATTCGCTCCGCTGTCTCTTGTGGCCTGCCGCTGGGTAAGTTCAAAAACTACTCCCGGCGATTTTTTGGCAGTTTTGCCGCTACAAGGGGTATTGCAAGGGGGATGCCAAGACATTGCCGACACCCAACAGGATCGTTAACCTGTTGAATTAACAAGTAAAAAACTGGAGCGGGGAGTTAAAAAGAGGAAAAAAGCCCTCTGCCATTCCGGGCAGGGCTTGGGAAGCGGCAGCGATTGGTAGAGCGAAAAATCCAGGGCGGCAATCACTTGCCGCCCTGGACGAGGGACTATTCACTTGGGAGACCTTACCTCAAGTTAATAACGGTCTGGGTGGTCGCATTGGCTGTTTCAATGGTTTTGGCGTTGGCCTGGAAATTGCGCTGGGCAATGATCAGATTGACCAACTGCTCAGACAGGTCCACGTTTGACTCTTCGATAGCACCGGAATTAATCGCACCCAAGGATGCAGACCCAGGAGCACCGATAATAGCCTCACCCGTCTCAAAGGTTTGCGCCCACATGGTGTTACCAACGGGCTTGAGCGCATCCAGATTATTGAAGTTCGCGAGGGCAACCTGCCCCAATACTTGCGCTTCACCGTTGGTAAACCGCGCAAAAATTGTGCCGTCCACGCCCACGTCCAGACCGGCCAGACGCCCTGTGCTGTAACCGTTTTGATCGATGTTTTCCACCGCAAAATCACTGCCGAATTGGGTCGAGCCTGTCAGGGTGATTTCAAAGTTGGAGCTGGATGGCGGCTCCACAACTGGCACAGTACCACCTTGCAAGGCGTTCAATGGTCCCAGTGCACCCAGATCCTCTCCACTTTCACCCACAGGGCGCCAGTTTGAAATCAACATGGTGTCCGTCAGCGTCGGATTGAGTGTGCCATCGGAATTAAAGTGAACATTAAATGCGGCCCTGGTCGGCAAAGTGTTCGCTGGTGGTGGCAGCGTTGGATCCGGGTCACCCACATCCATACCATCAATTTGCACATACATGAGCCAATGGTTGGGTGATGTACCTGGATTGGTTGCATCGTAAGGCTGACGCACAAAATATTGCGTCATGGTATGGGGATTACCCAAGCTGTCATAAATGGGGGTTGATGTTGCATGGTTGTAGGTATTCTGATCCAAAGGATCGAATGCGTTAATGGGCACATCGGTAAAACTGAGCGCTGAGAAGGGCGCAAAAATATTGCCTGCGGCCGGAACGCTATCAGTAACAGCGTAGCCCTCGTCCATCACAACGGTGACATCACCGCCGACAACCAACGCATCGGTCAGGTTGCTCAGAGTTTGAGTGCCGGTACCCGTGCGCCCAAGAATTTCAATCGATCCTGCCGGTGTTGGTCCGGCAAACGAAAACTCCAAATCTGTACCTACCGCTGACACAACTTCCAAATCACCGGCCGTATTAACCGTGGCGCTGATACCCGGAAGTATCGAGGTGGTCAATGCGTTAATTTCGTCTTCAAGCCCTTCGAGCGTTGTGGCTGACAAAACGACACCATTGAGCGTCAGGTTGCCACCACTGTTATCAAATCCCGTACCAAAAACAGTCGCTTGGGTCCTGGCTGTTGCCGAAATACCTGCCAACGCATTGAGCTCAGAGGCAGTTTGCGCAGCTGACGCACCCGGCACACTGGTATAGGTTAGTTCCGCGCCTGTTGGTCCTTGTATGACTAACGTCTGGGCCAAATAGCCATTATCAACAGCGGGGACTCCTGCAACAGACGCGCCCGCACCACCCAGCGCTCCGGACAATGCGTTAGCACCTGTCACATTGGAAACATTGATCGTCGAGCCAGCACCGGGGGTGAGATCGCGAAATTCCAACACGCCCCCATTATCGACGGCCTGCACGTTAATCGGTGTAGGTGAACTGTAAATCGCACTGTTAATCAGGTTGGCAATATCCTGAACGGAGTTTGCTGTTGAAGCATCCAAAACCAAGGACACAATGCCATTTCCCGACGCCGGGGTACTACCCGTGAGCTCCAGATCAAAAGTCGTATTGCTGGCACCAAAGTTGATTGGGGTGACCACCGCTCCCAAATCCAATGTGGTGGTGGTGGGTTCCAGCAGACCAGTCTGGGTTACGCCGATCGCCGCACCATCAGTGGCAAACCGCGTACCCGTGGTTTCGAGTACTGGCTGATTGGCGTCCAAGTTGTAAGCGCCCTCTACCGCCGTTGTTTGGCGCGGTACTTGGGTGGTCACGTCAACCCGCAGGTTATCGAGTATGCCGCTGACATTTCCTGCCGAATTGGCGGCGTAACCTTGCAAATACGCGCCGGTGTTATTAACCACATAACCATCTTTATCCAAACCAAAATGCCCCGCGCGAGTGTAGAGCTGATCACCGTCCTGGTTAACAATAAAAAAGCCGCCGCCGTTAATGGCCAGGTCGAGTGAGTTTTGCGTAAATTTGAGATTGCCCTGGGTAAACTGTTGACGAATCATTTGCAAGGTGACACCGCTACCCGGCGTGTTTGATCCAGCGCCCAGCAGCGTGCTGGTGTAGACATCACCAAACTCGGCGCGCGAGGTTTTAAACCCGGTAGTGCTGGCGTTGGCAATATTGTTACCTGTAACCGAAAGATCGGTATTGGCGGCACGAATGCCACTGAGCCCGGTATTAAATGACATGGCCTACTCCTGGAAACTAATCAATTAAATTGTTTAACGTCAGCAATGTTCACTGGCCCAACACCTGCCAGGTTCAAGGTGAGATTTCCTTCAGCGTTGAGCGTCACGCTATTCACGTTGGCGCTTAAGGCTGTTTCGAGTTGCTCCACCTTGCCCTCCTGGGTGGCGTAGACTTCAAAACGATACTCTCCCGCAGGAGCAGGCTGCTCGGCTTGCCAGTCCAATAGCTGGCCGTTGACTTCAATAAATTCGCCGTCCCAACGAAAAACATTTTCACCCGCTTCGGCAACACCCGCTGGAATTTTGGCAACCAATCCACCGGAAGCACTGTAAATATGAATACTCAAATCCGAGGTCGCCGCTTCCAGATCCACGCTACCAGACACCATATCGCCGGGAAGCAAACGCGCTGACTCTGTGGTTACGGTCACTGAGCGACCCACAAGAGAGGAGGCCTGCAACGCCTGATTGGACATAAACGTATTGGTAAAGCTTTGGAAATTGCTATTGAGCCGCTCCAGACCTTCGACAGAACTGAACTGGGCGAGCTGAGCAACGAAAGCCGTATTGTCCTGTGGGCTTAACGGATCCTGATTATTCAATTGGGTAATCATTAATTCCAAAAACGCCGACTGCCCTAATTCATTACTTTTTTTCGGCTGCGGCTGATTACTGATATTCAAGTGGCTCAGTACACTGCTGGCGCTGGCGGTATCATTTACCTGGCTCATATCAAGGGCTCCTTACTGACCCAAAGTCAGCACACGCTGAACCATTTGTTTAGCGGAGTTCATCACTTCCACATTCATTTGAAATGACCGTGATGCAGAAATCATATTGGTCATCTCTTCAACCACGTTCACGTTCGGATAAAACACATAACCCTCTTCATCAGCCAGGGGATGATGGGGCTCGTAACGGCGTTGCAGCGGTGCATCGCTTTCGACAATCCCAAGTACCTGCACGCCCGCACTGGCATCCGCGTGTTGATCAAATCCACTGATGGCCATCGCCTGCTGCTGGATGGCGGCGAACACGGGTTGACGATTGCGGTAAACCTCGTCGGTGCTCGAACTGGCAGACTGGGCATTGGCTAGGTTGCTGGCCGTAGTGTTCAAGCGCAGACTCTGCGCATTCATGCCGCTACCGGCGATATCAAAAATGGTTCCGAGTGCCATGGTGTTTGCTCCCGCCTCTGTTAGTCGCCGCGCAAGGCGCTGGTAAGGCCTTTGAATTTACTGTTCAAAAACGTGAAGCTCGCCTGAAATGCCAGCGCGTTTTTCATGTATTCCGCGTGTTCGATTTGATCTTCCACGGTGTTGCCATCAATAGAAGGCTGGTGAGGTACGCGGTAGAGCACATTGGGATCTTCATCAAAACCCGCTCCGCCAAAATGACGCTCGTTGGTCACTTGCACGGCAAAGCGCTGCTGGGAACCGGTCTTTTGCGCCAGCACCTGTTTAAAATCCAGATCTTTCGCCTTGTAGTTCGGGGTATCCACATTCGCCAGATTGTTGGCCAGGATTGAGGCGCGCTGGCCGCGAACGCGCAGTGCGCTTTCGTGAATGCCCAGGGCTTTTTCAAAAGAGATAGACATAGGGGTTATCCGCTTTGCCGTTGTCGATTAACGTCTGTAGCGAATAAAGCAACAGCTGTGCCAGAGCGCATAAAAAGCTTAAGCGCTTGTTTTTAAGAGGGTTTTTATATTTGCTCAAGCGGCAATCAGAGGTGGCGGCAAGGAGGCGGCAAGCAAAAGCGGCAAGAGTTTTCCGCTCGCGCGAGCCGGGGAAGCTAGATGGCCCGGTAGAGGATGCCGGGTTCGCAACGCACCATTTCAAACAGATCCCCTGCCCCGGCCAGCCCTTCAGAGGAACCTAAAAAGAGAATGCCTTGCGGCTTAAGGGCGGCGTGGATTTTTTGCAGAATCTGACGCTTGAGTTCGGCATTGAAATAAATCAACACGTTGCGACAAAAGATGATGTCGAACTTACCCAGCACAGCATAAGAGTCGAGCAAATTCAGCGCACGAAACTCGATGCGCTCACGAATCATCGGTTTGACTCGCCACAGGTTGTCGGTAGCCTTATCAAAGTAGCGGTCGAGTCGCTCCTGCGAGAGTCCACGCAAAATCGACAAACGGTCGTATTCACCCTTGCGCGCCTGCTCCAACACTATGCTGGACAAGTCCGTGGCCACAATTTGCACCGGCCGCAACAGATTCCCCATCGCCTGCCTTTTGTACTCTTCAACCGCGATGCTAATCGAATAGGGTTCCTGCCCGGAAGAACAAGCCGCCGACCAAATGCGCAGGCTTCCCGGTTGCTTGTTACTCATTAATTGGGGAATAAGCTGGGTGCGAAGGTGCTCGTAGGGATAAATATCGCGAAACCAAAAGGTTTCGTTAGTGGTCATGGCGTCGATAACTTGATCTTTAAGGCGGCGGTTGCTGGGCAGTTTGAGCGCTCGCACCAGTTCACTGAAACTGTTCAAGCCGTTGTCATCAAGCAAACGTCGGATACGATTGGAAACCAGATATTGCTTGTTATCGCCCAGCGCTATACCGCAGGCATCCTGCAAAAACTGGCGAAATTCGTTGAATTCCGCCTGGTCAAAATGATCGCGCCCAGGTTTTGCGTTGGCGGTCGTGGACAAGAGTCGACTCACGTCGGCACCTAGACTACTGACGCCCGAGTTCTGCTTACCCGGTTCTTTACGTCCAAGGTCTTTATTCATAAGTTTCCGAAGGGTCGAATACCCGAGATTAACTACACCTGACCCTATTCACCCAACATGTTGTCGCCCGTGAGCGCCAACACGCGGTCATTCACGCGCCGAGCCAACTCATCGGGATGAAACTTGGCCAAGAAGTCGTTTGCGCCAACTTTTTTTACCATGGCTTCGTTAAACACGCCGCTGAGTGAAGTATGCAATATAACGTGCAAATCCTTGAGCTTTGGATTATTGCGAACTTCGGCGGTAAAGGTGTAACCATCCATTTCCGGCATTTCGATGTCGCAGATAATCATCACCAATTCGTTGTAGGGGTCCTTGCCTTCTTTTAACAAACCCAACAGATAATCCAATGCTTCCTGGCCGTCCTTGCGCATGGTGGTTTTGATGCCCATGGCTTCGACAACCCGCTGGATCTGCTTACGCGCAATGGTGGAATCGTCCACGATCAATACGTGCTTCTGTACTACATGTTCGGCAATGCCTTCATCCACGACACCGGCGCTGATCTCCTCGCACATGGGAGACACTTCAGCAAGGATTTTCTCCACATCGATGATTTCTACCAACTGTCCCTCTACCTGGGTGACAGCGGTTAAATAATGTTCTTTACCGGCGCCCTTGGGTGGCGGATGTATATCGCCCCAGTTCATATTGACGATCCGCTCCACCGAGCGAACCAGAAACCCTTGGGCGGTGCGATTGTATTCGGTGATGATCACGAAGCAACTTTCGATATCCGGCAGCGGCCGTCGCCCTATCGCCAGGTTCATGTCCATGATCGGCAATGTGCCGCCACGAATATGGGCAACGCCCCTCACCACCGCGTTGCGGCCGGGGATAGCGTTAAGGGGCGGGCATTGCAGCACCTCTTTTACTTTGAACACATTAATGCCGTAAAGCTGCTGTCCCCCCAGGCGGAACAACAGCAATTCCAGGCGATTTTGTCCAACCAGCTGCGTCCGCTGATTGACACTGTCCATTACTCCGGCCATGCCAACACCCCACTCATCAGGTCTCTGCTGTACAAATTTACAATGCTGGGAGCAAGTGCTCTCGTCCAAATTCCGGCACGCTACTTGCTTTTAAACGATTAATGCTGTGTAGCGGCAAAAAAATGTCAGTCTTGAGTCTTTATCTCGGATTGAAGCAGCTAAGGGCTGAATTTTGCGTCAGCCCACCTGCTCACCTATGAGGATAGGACAGAATTTATGGGTTCTCGGAGTTTTTACGCGACTTTCTATACACGCAACCGTTTGTGCTATACACGCAACCGTTTGTGCTTCACGCGCAAGTGTGTATGGGTTAGCGCGCTGGCCAGTGCACTCGCGCTATTGGTTGCATTAGTCGCCCCCATGACGCAGGCATCGACCAGCCAGTCGCTGGACGATCTTCAAAAGCAGGTACACCGCTATCTCGAGAGCCATTATCGCGAACTCAGCCCGGCCAAGTTGGAGATACAGGTGAGCAACCTGGACCCGCGTCTGCAACTGGCGCTGTGCACTAGGCCGCTGAGCTTTCGCCACAGCGACACCAACAATACCGGCGGCAATCTCAGCGTGCACACCCGCTGCGAAGGCGAACAACCCTGGGCGCTCTACCTGCCTGCGCAGGTAAGCCTATACCGTTCGCTGCCGGTCGCGAGTCGCCAGTTGGAACGCGGCAGCCTGCTAACCAAATCAGACATCGACATGCAGGTGGTTAATATCAGCCAACTGCGCCAGGGCGTGGTCACCAGTATCGACAGCCTGGTGGGCATGGAGGTCAAGCGCCCCCTCGCCCAAGGCGACGCCTTTCGCAGTGCTGCGATTGAGGCACCGCTGATGGTGCGCCGCGGCGAAAGCGTGAGTATTGAGTTGCAGGCTGGGGCCATTTCGGTAACCACGGGGGGCACCGCCATGGCCAATGGCCGTCAGGGTGACAGAATTCGGGTGCGCAACAGCCAGTCGGATCGCATAGTGACCGCCGAAGTGATCGCCTCTGGCCGTGTGAGAACGGCGATTTAATCAAAACGCCTTAGCGCAGGGCTGACAAACTGGCGTCTGAATGCGTTTTATCTTGGTTTGGTGCTAAAGTTCCTGCCCGCCCGGCCGCTAAACCAGTCAAGCGCTGGATTAATTGCTGGCGCCAGGCACCAAACGGCATATTTTTTGATCGACAAAGTTGGGGAAACTTATGGTCATCGACACAAACAACAGCATTAATCCCGGCGCTGCGGGGGCCAATCGCGGCCGATCCAGCAGCCTCAGTGGCGCTGCCGCCAACAGCAAGGCACCTGAAGCGGCTGGCACCCAGCCCGAGGCAGGCAGCAAGGATAAGGTGGTACTCAGCTCCGAGGCCCAAAACCTCAACCGCCTCCAGGCCAAAATCAGCGACATGCCCGATGTGGACATGGACAAGGTTAACGCCATTAAAAAGGCGTTGGCGGAAGGCAAGTTTGAAATCAACGCCGAGCGCATTGCCGAAAACATGCTGAAGCAGGACGAACTGCTGGGCTAAGACTTACCCCCTGTCGACGGCTTCCCCAACGGTCGCCGGCAGGCTTGTTGACGCGCTACACCCATGCAACACCTAACCTTTGCCGAATACCTTTGCCGAAAAAGAGGTGCCTATGTCCATCAATCCCGCGCTGGTGCAAGAAATGATTGCCCAGGACACCCACTCCAGTGAGCAGCTTAAAGCACTGTTGATTCAAGAGCGTCAGTTACTGGAAGCCCGCAACCACGATCCCCTACCCAGCCTGATTGAACAAAAAGACCAACTACTCGACCGTCTCAGCCAAAGCGCCCGCCAGCGCCAGCAACTGCTACAACAGCTGGGCCTGAAAACCGACGCCGATAGCTGGCAAGAGCTGCTCAAGGCCCATAAGGCGCTCAGCCCCCTACTGGCCAACTGGCTGCAACTGCGCGAGCTGTTCGAGGAATGCAAAACCCTCAACGAGGTGAATGGCCGGATGATTGCCCGCTCACGTCAAACCCTGGGCAAGCTACTCAACATTCTGCGCGGCCAGGTGGGCGGCACTCAACTCTACAATCAGAGCGGCACCACCACTGGCACCAGCGGCGCCAATACCCTTGCAAAAGCCTGATTAGCCTAGGCTTTTGCGGCAAAAGTCCCTAGAATAGCGCCCACTTTTGCCCTGCTCCGGTAGCTCAGTTGGATAGAGCAGCCGCCTCCTAAGCGGCAGGTCGGACGTTCAAATCGTCTCCGGGGCACCATTTTCCTGCCACTGCGCGAGCACTGCCGCCCGTGAACTGCCTGCTACTTTCCTCTGATGACTTCACCGCCCCCGACCGGGCGGTGATTCGCGATCCGCGCCGTTGCGCCCATATTCTCAGCGTGCACCAATCCGCCGTGGGCGACAGCATAAAGCTGGGTGAGATCAACGGCCTTTTGGGCCGAGGTCAACTGGCCCGGCTCGACCCCACTGAGATCTGCATTGAGTCGATAACCCTCGACCAGGCACCGCCCGCCCCCTTACCGCTCACGCTGCTGCTGGGCCTGCCCCGCCCCAAAATGCTCAAACGCCTGCTGCAAAGCTGCGCCAGCCTGGGAGTCAAAAGGGTTTTTTTAATCAACAGCTACCGGGTGGAAAAAAGCTACTGGCAAACGCCCTGGCTCACGGAGGAAGCCATTCGCGAACAGCTGCTGTTGGGGCTGGAGCAAGCCTGCGATACCCAAATGCCCCAGGTGATTCTCGCCAAACGTTTTAAACCCTTTGTAGAAGATCTCTTGCCAGCGATCGCCGCCGACACCCACAAGCTGGTGGCCCATCCTTACACACAAGTGCCCTGCCCGGCCCAATGGCAAAAGCCCACCACCCTGGCGGTGGGGCCAGAGGGCGGGTTTATTGCTTACGAAGTGGATTTATTAACACAGCAGGGCTTCGAGCCTGTGCATTTAGGGTCGCGTATCTTGCGCGTGGAAACGGCAGTGCCCTATTTGATTGGGCGGCTGTTCTCCTGAAGCTCGAAAAACTAACGTGCCTGATCAGCCACCAGAATCGCCTCAAAGGCGGTAAGCGACACCGCCGGGCTGGAGTAGTAACCCTGAAAGTAATGGCAGCCGTACTGTTTTAGTATCGCCAACTGTTCCGCTTGCTCCACACCCTCAGCCACAACCTCCATATCCAGCAGGCGGCCCATGGTAATGATGGTTTCTACCAGCACCCGGTCGTTGCGGTCATCGATAATATCCCGCACAAAACCCTGATCAATTTTCAACACGCTCACCGGCAAGCGCTTGAGATAACTGATGGATGAATAACCGGTACCAAAATCATCCAGAGAAAAACTGATGCCATGGTCGGCAAGGGTACTCATGGTGGCAATAGCTTCATCCACCCGCTGAATCACAATGCCCTCGGTAATTTCCATATCCAGCGAATTACGCGGTATGGGGTAGGTTTCCAGGGTTTGCAGTACGTCATCAACGAAAGCGGTACGCCGGAATTGGCGCGGGCTGATATTGATACTCAGACGCATGCCATCGCGCCATAGCCCCCGCTCCTGCCAGCGCATCAGGGTTTTGCACGCGGCTTCCAACACCCACTGCCCCACTTCGAGAATCATGCCGGAGGTTTCCAACACGGGAATAAAATCAACCGGCGGGATCAAACCTTTTGTTGGATGCTGCCAACGCAACAAGGCTTCAGCGCCCACAACCGCGCCAGTGTTCACGTCAATTTTCGGCTGGTAGTGAAGCTCAAACTGGCTCTCTTCAAGCGCGCGATGCAAATCGCCTTCCATCACCAATTGGCGACTCACCTTATCCGCCATTTCTTCGTTAAAGAATTCAATCGAATCGCGGCCCTTTTCTTTAACCTGATACATGGCGGTATCGGCGTAGCGCAACAATTCGTGTACCGAATTGTTTTTATCCGGATAAACCACAACCCCCACGCTGCAAGTTACGCGCAATTCCATACTGTCATACAAGGTGGGCTGGGAAATGACTGTGCGAATTTTTTCACTGATCTCACCGGCACGCAGCGCTGCGGTTTCCATATTCTGATCAAGCACGGTCAGTACAACCACAAACTCATCACCGCTGAGGCGCGCCACCAGATCCTCTTCGCGCACAGTGGCAGACAGGCGCGTGGCCACTTCCTGCAATACTCTGTCACCCACCGGATGGCCGAGAGAATCGTTAATGGTTTTAAACTGATCCAAATCGATAAAGAGCACCGCACCAAAATAGCCGTGACGCTCGGCCCGGCGCAACTCATGCTCCAGCCGCTCGACCAGTTGCACGCGATTGGGTAAACCGGTGAGGGCATCGTGGTGCGCCATGTGTTCCATTTTGGCTTGCGCATTTTTACGCTCGGTAACATCCACCGACACAATCAGTGCAACCATTTCATCGTAAAACGCCAGGGGCATAATGTGGGTTTGCAAAAACAGCTGCTTGCCAGTGGCCGTCACAAAACGCTCTTCAATCACATCCAGCTCTTCGTTGCCGCGAATCACGCGGTAATCGTTTTGCAGCATGGTGTCTATGTCGAACACGGAATTTTTTAGCAGCTGGCGCACATGCATATTGCGCATTTGCTCCTGGGTAAAACCCAGTTCGTTGGCGAGGGCTTTGTTGGCAAACAGGTAGTAACCGGCAATATTGCGCGCGCCGATCATCACCGGCAGGCTATCGATAATTTGGCGCAAATGCTCTTCGCTTTTACGCAGTGCCAATTCAACCGCACGGCGCTTTGCCAGTGAGAGTTCCACCACATCCAACAGCTGGTTGGTGCTGCCAATAACCTGGGCCAACTCGTCGCGACGCTTGGGTAAAGGCGTCAAGCGTTGCACACCGGGGTGATCGGGATTGATCTGTCGAATCTCGCGCGCCAATCGCACCAAGGGCTTGGTCAGGGTGAAATAAAATGCAAAAAACAACAGCAACACCAGCAGCATATTGCGCAGAATGCCGGTGACCAACCCCAATTGTGAACGGTTGTAAAAGCCGGACAAGGCCATATCCATATCGACCGAAAAGCGAATCTTGCCTGCGGCACCATCCTGGTAACCGGTGATCGGCAAGCTGGCTTCGTATTCGCGTGTTCGTTCACTGATATGGCCGGTTAGCCAGCGATTGGTGGCTGGCTGGCGACCGCTGGCGCCCTGCGCCAGAATGTTGCCCACCTCGTCGGTGATTTCGACTTCGTAAATAAATCCGTAGCGCAATAAACCGTTGACCACTTCATCCGAGAGTTCATCGTCAAGGGTTTGCACCGAGCGAGCGGCAGGTGGCGTAGCAACTTGAATAACGCGCTGAATCAAATCTTCCAGCTCGGTTTTCTGGCTGCGAAAATCCAAATAGAGTTGCGCCGAGCTCATCAGGAAACTCAGCACAAACGCCAAAATAATGCCGATTTTGGCTAACTGAAAAGAGATGCCGTGAAAAAAAGACGGCGAGTTGTCACGCATTGGGTTTCCAACCTCAGTCGCTGGCAGACGCCACAGCAGTATAGTCCAGTTACTTATAAGGCGACGCCTAAATCCGCTTTGTGTGGTTATGCTGGAAAAGGCAAAAGCGTTTCCGGCCTGTGCCAATCGCCTCCTACGGCATCAGCGACACCGCGAAGGGTAATTTGGCCCCGATACACATTGAGCCCGGCGAGCAAATGCCGATTATGGTTTAGCGCGCTCATGCCTTCTGCCGCCAGCGCCTGCACATAGGGCAAGGTGGCGTGGCTCAGCGCCATGGTAGCGGTGCGGGCGGCAGCGCTGGGAATATTAGTGACGCAGTAGTGAACCACATCGTCCACCACGTAAGTGGGTTGCTGATGGGTGGTGGGTCGGCTGGTGGCAAAACACCCGCCCTGATCAATGGCCACATCCACCAGCACACTGCCCGGCAGCATCTGGCGAATATGCTCCCGCTGTAACAAACGCGGCGCGGTAGCGCCGGGAATCAGCACAGCACCGATAACCAGGTCTGCATTGATAGCCGCTTCCACAACTGCATCCTGGGTGGCGTAAACACACACCAAACGGCCAGCATACTGCTGATCCAACTCGCGCAAGCGCGCCAGGTTGTTATCCATCAGGGTAACCCGCGCGCCCATCCCCAGAGCAACCCGCGCTGCCTGGCTGCCGACTGACCCGGCACCAAGAATCAACACGCGCGCCGGTGGCACACCGGGAACACCCCCCATCAAAACCCCGCGCCCACCCTGGGTAATTTCCAGGTGGTGAGCCCCCGCCTGAGCGGCCAATCGACCCGCGACCTCGGACATAGGCGCCAACAGAGGCAAGCGCCCCGCTTCATCAGTCACAGTTTCGTAGGCAATGCAGCTGGCCAAGGAGGCTTGCAGGCGGGCGACCAAATGGGAATCCGCCGCCAGATGCAGAAAAGTAAACAGGATATGGCTGGAATTAAGCAGATCGCACTCTTCTGGCATGGGTTCTTTAACCTTGACCAGCAGCTGCGCGCGTTTGTAGATATGCTCGGTGGTGTCAAGTATCTCGGCGCCAGCGGTCGTATAGTCCGCATCGCTAAAGCCGATCTGGATCGCTGCCCTGCTCTGCACAAACACCTGGTGCCCCGCACGGGTCAATTCGGCCACCGCCGCCGGGGTCAAGCCAATCCTGTGTTCACCGTTTTTTAATTCTTTGGGCACCCCAATCCGCATAGTTCACGCACCATCAGTAATGAATTATTGATGAGTATAGATCACTACTGAATATGGAAACCCGAGATGTACTGCACGACGCCTTCATTCAGCGCGCCCTCGTTGTTAGCCGCTTGTGGCAGGCCGCAGCTGTCGTCGTCTTCGCTGGCGGTTGCGGTGGGATCTATACGCAACCCGGCAAAATCAAACAGATTGCTGTCGGCAAGCTGGGAGGGAATCACGTTTTTGATGGCAGAAAAAATGGTTTCGGTGCGACCTGGGTATTGGGATTCCCAGGTGTGCAGCATTTGCTTGATCACCTGGCGTTGCAGGTTTTCCTGGGAGCCGCAAAGGTTGCAGGGAATAATCGGAAAGCCTTTTTGCTCGGCAAAATCCGCCAGGTCTTCCTCCTTGCAGTAGGCCAGCGGGCGAATCACCACATTGCGCTTGTCATCCGACAAAAGCTTGGGCGGCATAGCCTTGAGCTTGCCGCCGTAAAACATATTTAAAAACAGGGTTTCGATAATATCGTCGCGGTGGTGGCCCAGGGCAATCTTGGTCGCCCCTATCTCGTCGGCAAAGCCATAAAGGGTGCCGCGACGCAGGCGCGAGCAAAGGCCACAGGTGGTTTTGCCCTCGGGCACCACCTCTTTCACGATGCTGTAGGTATCTCTTTCGATGATATGAAAAGGCACGCCCAGGGCCGTTAAATACTGCGGCAACACATGCTCGGGAAAACCCGGCTGTTTTTGGTCCATGTTTACCGCCACCAGTTCGAATTTTACCGGCGCGGTTTTTTGCAGGCTGAGCAGAATATCCAGCATCGCGTAGGAATCCTTACCGCCCGACAGGCAAACCATCACCTTGTCGCCGTCCTCGATCATGTTGTAATCGGCAATGGCACTGCCCACAGCGTGGCGCAGGCGCTTTTGCAGCTTGTTGAATTCAACACGTTCTTTGCGGATGGGGAAGGCTTTCATAGGGCTGACAACGACTGGAAGAGGAAAGGCGGGCATTGTACGGATTTTGCCCATCGGAGGGAATTGCAGGCCGCGAAAGGCAAAAGTTTGCCGACCGGCAAACCCGATTGCCGCCGCCCGTCACGCGCAGAGCGCGCAAATACAGGCAAAATCTCGGTACGCCAAATGGCACAAGGCTTGCTGAGTCCTTTGCAGGTTACTCCAGGCACTTGTTTCAAGGATTCCAAAGATGCTGTACAAAAAACTTTCTGGCTGGTTTCACAGCTTGTTTGATTCCCGCGCCGAGCGGCAAGCCGCCGCCAATGGCTTAACGCCGCTGGCGCAGTCGGCCGAATTGCCGGAAGCCCAGGAATCCCACCAGCTGCTGCACCAGCTCAAAAATCGCCGCCAACACCTGGAGGTGATAGTGCCCGGCCGCCAACGCAGCTACCAAACCCTGATTCTGGCCATTGACGCCAAGCGTGGCCTGCTATGGCTCGACGATCTATTCCCCGGCCAGCATCACCTTGAAGTGGGCGACAGCATCACCTTGCGACACCACCGCGAAGGCGAGCTGCTCAGCCTGGATAGCCCCATCGTGGCCTGGGGCACCGACTTTGGCGCCAGCGGCCTGGCGGTTATTTTGCCCGACGAGGCCAGTTACCAGCCGCGCCGCGCCCTGCCCCGGCTGATGCTGGAACAACTCTCCCTCACCGGCAAGATTCGCACCTTGGGCGAGGAGCCGGTTTACGGCCAAATTCAGGATCTTTCCTCGGGCGGCATGAGCCTTTTTGTGACGGGCAACCTGCTCGCCCATCTGCGCCACGGCGTTATTCTGCCGCTGTGCGAGCTGACCCTGGCGCCCGGCTTGCAAATCCGCTGCCGTGCCCGTGTGTGCGCCTACCGGCTGGCGCGCAATCCCTATCGCGGCACCCGCATCCATCTGGAATTTATCGACCTACCCGATACCAAGCGGGCCCAGCTGGAGATTTTCCTAAATCACCTAAGAAGCCACCTGGGAAGCCAAGTCGGCGAGCCTGCGCAAAGTCGCGCCGCCTGATGGCGGGACTGGTCTACACTTTCTCCTTAAGTGGCCGATACCCCGAAAGGGGTACCTCCAATGAGGTGCGCCCCGCGCTTCCCAGGCACGGCGCTTCCTTGAGAGGCGCGACCTTTTACAGAATTCCCAAGGAAACCCCATGCGTAACAACGGCAATGTCACCCAGCGCGAAATCGCGGTTTCAACCCACGGCGAAATCGTGTCCTCCACTGACACCAAAGGCACAATTCGTTTTTGTAACGATTATTTTTGCGAAATTGCTGGCTATGATCGCAGCGAACTGCTCGGCCAGCCGCACAATATTTTGCGTCACCCGGATATGCCCGCCGAAGCCTTCGGCATGATGTGGACCGCGCTCAAAGCCGGTAAACCCTGGATGGGCATCATCAAAAACCGCTGCAAAAGTGGCGATCACTACTGGGTGGATGCCTATGTCACGCCGCTGCGCGACAAGGGCCAAATTACCGGTTACGAATCCGTTCGCGTAAAAGCCGACCCCGAAACCATTGAACGCGCCCAACGTGTCTACGCCCGCCTAAAAGCAGGCAAAGCCATTTGCAACCCCGTGGAAAAATTGTGGCAATCCGGCGGCCAAACGGTAGCGCTTTTTGCACTGGGCAGCTTCGTGTTGCTGATGATCGCCAGCCTATTTTTTGAAGCAACACTGGCAACCAAGGTGGTTGCCTCCCTGGTGGTATCCCTGGTGCTGGGTGGCTTGAGTCAATTTGCCATTCACGCGCGCCTGGCGCAGAGCCTGGGCGAAGCGCGCAGCACTGTCGAAGATCCGGTTGCCGCCTACATTTATACCGGCCGTTGCGATGCCACCGGCGAAATCATGCTGGCCCAAAAAGCGATCAAATCCCGCTTGCGCACCGCGCTGGGCCGCTTTCGTGAGTCTGCCAACGAGCTGCACCACAAGGCCGAAGCCGCCCATCGCCAATCCGCCAAAACCTACAAGGGTATGAGCGACCAGCAGCGGGAAACCCTGGGTGTCGCCCACGCCATGCAACAAATGGCGCTGGCGGTGCAGGAAGTGGCCTCTGGCGCCACCCGCACCTCGGGTGCCACCAGCCAAGCCATTGAAGAAGTAGAAAAAGGCGATGGGGTGATCACCGGTGCCAGTGGCGCTATCGGCGACCTCTCGCGCACTGTGGGGGATCTGGGGCAGATGCTCGACCGGCTCTCGGAGGACAGCAAGCGCATTGGCAGCGTTGTGGATGTGATCCGCAGCATTGCCGAACAAACCAACCTACTGGCACTCAACGCGGCCATCGAAGCCGCCCGTGCGGGCGAACAGGGGCGCGGTTTTGCGGTAGTGGCCGATGAAGTGCGCACCCTGGCGCAGCGCACCCAGGAATCCACCAGTGACATCCAGCAAATTATCGGCAACCTCAGCCAGGCAACCCAGGACGCCAGCGACCGCATGAACAATTGCCTGCAACTGGCGGATCGCAGTGTGAACGAAATGGTCAATGTGCGCGATGCCTTGGGCGCTATTTCCGGATCGGTGAGCAGCATTGACCACATGTCCCATCAAATTGCAGCGGCAGCCGAAGAACAATCTGCCACCGCTACGGAGATCGAACGCAATACCGCCGCCATTGCCGGGATCTCGGAAACGTCCCAGCGAGAAATCGAAGAAGCTGACCGTATCACGCAGGAGATGGCCGAACTTTCACAACGACAACTGGAGCTCATTCTGCGGTTTAAGTAACACGCAAGCCGGGCTGTCTGGGGTAAGCTGGGCAGCCTTGAAAAACGGACATTCGAAGTAACTATGACTCAAGCAGCGAATCAAGCAGCACTGACCAGCGAACAACTCCTGGCCCTCGACCAAGCCCATGTCTGGCACCCTTATGCCCCCTTCCCCAACCCCAACCCCGTCTACCCGGTCAGTCGGGCCGACGGGGTATACCTGCACCTGAGCGACGGCCACACCCTGATTGACGGCACCGCCTCCTGGTGGAGCGTAGTACACGGTTACAACCACCCGCGCCTTAACCAAACCGCACGCGATCAGCTCGACAAGATGGCCCATGTGATGCTCGGTGGCCTGACCCACGAACCCGTGGCTCGCCTGGCCGCCAAGCTGGCAGAAATCACCCCGGAGGGGTTAAACAAAGTCTTCTTCGTTGATTCCGGCTCGGTTGCCGTTGAAGTGGCCATGAAAATGGCGCTGCAATACTGGTTTGGCCTGGGCCAACACCAAAAAACCCGGTTTCTCGCCCTGCGCAGCGGCTACCACGGTGACACCTTTGCCGCCATGTCGGTGTGCGACCCGGTCAACGGCATGCATCATCTGTTTACCCACGCTCTGCCCCATCAGGTGTTTGCCGAGGCTCCCCCCTGTCGCTTTGATGAGCCTTGGGATGAGCGGCATATCGCCAACTTTTCCCAGTTGATCCAGCGTCATCGCCAGAAACTGGCGGCCGTGATACTCGAACCCATCGCGCAAAATGCCGGCGGCATGCGCTTTTACTCGCCCCACTACCTCAAGCGCGTGCGCGAACTCTGTGACCGAAATGATGTGTTGCTGATCGCCGACGAGATAGCCACCGGTTTTGGGCGCACCGGCAAACTCTTTGCCTGTGAACATGCGGGCATCAGCCCCGACATTATGTGCCTCGGCAAAGCCCTCACCGGCGGCTATGTCACCCTGGCCGCCACCCTGTGCAATGATCGCGTGAGCGACGGCGTCTCCCAAAGTGAAGCGGGCGCCTTTATGCACGGCCCCACGTTTATGGGTAACCCCCTCGCCTGCGCCCTGGGCCTCACCAGCATTGAGCTGCTGGAAGAAAACCACTGGCAGAGCCGAGTGGCGCACATAGAAACCGTTTTAAAGGCCGAACTCGAAGCCTGTCGTGACCTGCCCGGCGTCGCCGACGTGCGGGTATTGGGCGCCATAGGAGTGGTCGAGCTGCAACAGGCTCGGCCAATTGCCGAGATTCAAGCGAGGTTTGTCAAAGAAGGCGTATGGATAAGACCCTTCGGCAAGCTTATTTACCTGATGCCCAGCTACATCATCACTGACACAGAGCTACGCCAGCTCACCCGTGCCATATACACCGTCCTTGCCGCTGACATGGGCTAAACTTGCGTTAGCCCAAGGCAACGAGACACCTGATGAAACCCTTGTTACTGGCTCTACTGGTCCTGCTACCGATCATTGCCTCCCCGTTTGCAGGCGCGTCGCCCGATACCCCAGAGGACGCGCAGCCCCCTATGGTTTATCGATACTGGGACTGGAGCCTGACAAAAAATCGGGACGACTATCAGGTTGCGGCCTTGCATTTGGCGCTCGGACTCACACAAAAGGAATATGGCCCCTACGAAATCACGCGTCTGGATGACCCCCTCAGCAACGCCCGGCTGATGCGTGAAATCAATGCAGCGGCAATGGTAAACGTTCATGCGGCCCCGGCATTTTCCCGCGCCCATCGCTTTCGAGACTATGTGAACGAGATTGCCATCATGATCGAACTGCCGGTGCTCCAAGGGCTACTCGGTTACCGACAAATGATTGTTCCGCACAAAGCGCTGTCCCGTTTTGAAAATATCACCGACGCTGAATTGCGTGACCTGGTTGCGGGCCAAGGCAGAGAGTGGACCGACGTCGGCATTTATCGGCACAACGGCTACAAGGTCAATGAGGAGGGCGAGAATTCACAGCTGCTGCAAATGCTCCTGGCCGGACGATTTGACTACCTGCCCATGAGTATCATCGAAGTTGATGACGTGATCGCCCGCGCTGAAAACCCCGCGCTACTGGCCAAAGTGGAAAGCCTGATGATCTTCTATCCACAGCCGGTTCATTTTTACGTCAGCCGAAAAACCCCCGAACACGCTCAACGGCTTGAACTAGGCCTTAAAAAAGCGATAGCCAATGGTTCACTCGAAAAACTGGTACGCGAGCACTTTGGCAAAGAAATTGCTCAACTCAATCAGCCGACAAACCGCTGGCTCTATTTGGAGAATCCCTCAGTGCCCACCACCGACCCGGCAGCCCAACCAAAACTCTTGACCCAAAAGCCATGAAAACACTTATACCTCTGCCAAGCGCCGCCAAGCACATGCCAGCACTGTGCCTTCTGCTTGTCACCCTGGCCGCCTGTGAAGGCGCCAAGGCTCAAGACACCGCCGACAAAAGCGATTTGGACATTCAACAAGCCGTTGCTGAATGGCAAGAAGTCAAACCCGCCATCGAACGACTCACCCAAATGGAAGCGGATCTGCATCACCTATTTGCGGAAATCAGTCGCTCAGCCAACCCAGGCAGCACACCCGCGCAAGAGTCGGCGGAAGCCAAGCCATCCTCCCAACCGGCATCGACCAATACCCATTGCCCAAACACGCGTAACATCTACAAAAAATCTCTGGCCCTCGCCAGCTTTCCGCGCATGCAGCCCACCAGCAGCAATCCCGGCGCATTGCATCAGGTAGAACTGCATCTGCCCATGTTGCTGGGCGCCAACCTGCACAATCGCCACAAAATGCTTACGCCATTGCAATTGCAACGGGGCCTAACTTCCGCAGATCAACAAGGCGAAACTGTTGCCGCTGCGCAAACGCAACAACTGGCGCAAAAAAATCGCGTGCAGTTTGTGATCAGCGGCCAAGTAAATGATATGTCGATGGAGTTCCCTAACACCCTATCCTCGCCTACCCACTACTCGCGTTTTATTAACGGTGTACACAACCTGCTGCATATCAACACCCGGCTCGACAAACGCAGCCGCGTGTTCAGTTTTTATCTGGAAGTGCGCGACGGCATCACCGGCCAACGCATCTACACCAACCAGTACAGCACCTTCGGCCACTGGAAACCCGAACCTGGCACCCAAGTCGGCTTTGCCTCCGCCCGCTTCTGGCAAACCGATTACGGCAAGCAAGTGCAACACCTGGTGGCAAAAGCCAGCGATGATCTCGCCCAGGTTATTGATTGCCAGCCCTATATGGCGCGCGTCGACACACGCCCCGGACAAAACCTGCTGCTTGTCCACAGCGGTGCCAACAACGGCTTGCGCACTGGCGACGCTTTGGAGCTCTACCAACTGGTACAAGAACCCGCCACCGGCGGCTACCAGCAATACGACACTCGCTTGATTAAACGCGATGCCCAGGTTTACCTGACCGAAACCTATCCATCGCACAGCGTTGCGCAGTTTGCCGATGATTTGTTGATGACGGGGCAGTATGTGGTGAAGGCGCCTTAAGGCATCAATGAAAAATTTTCTCCAGCCTGTCTAAATCTCTTCTTCTTGAACGACTGAGTAGCTGAGATCAATAAACACAGGTATTTACTTATGAAAGTCATGGTTATCGTTAAAGCTACTCCCAGTTCCGAAGAAGGCTGCATGCCAAGTGCTGAGCTAATGGAGGCGATGGGGAATTACAACGAGGAGTTGGTGAGGGCAGGCATTATGCTGTCGGGCGATGGTTTAAAGCCGAGCTCGCACGGCGTGCGCGTGCATTTTTCAGGGAGCAATCGCACAGTCACCGATGGCCCGTTTACCGAAACCAAAGAATTGATTGCCGGTTATTGGGTGTGGGATGTGAAGTCGATGCAGGAGGCGATCGATTGGGTGAAGCGCTGCCCCAACCCTATGCCCGAGGAATCGGATATCGAGATTCGCCCTTTTTATGAACTGGAAGATTTTGGCGAGGCAGTGACGCCCGAGGTAAAAGCGCAAGAAGAGCGCCTGCGCGAGCAATTGCAAGCGCGCGGCGCCTGAGTTTTTTTATTTAGCGGATGGGTTTAATCCCTACCGCTGCCCTCACCTTCTCTAACATCGGCTGACTGTAGGCGCGTGCTTTTTGCGCGCCTGCTTGCAGCACTTCTTCAATATGCGCGGGCTGTGCAAGCAGTGCTTCGTAACGTTCGCGTGCTTCGCCAATTTGGCCATTAATTAATTCAAATAACTGCCGTTTAGCTTCGCCCCAGGCAATTCCCTCAGCAAAGGCCTGGCGCATCTGCGCAGTTTGTTCGGGCGTGGCGAAGGCTTGCCAAATTTGAAATACCGCTGAGGTATCCGGGTCTTTGGGTTCGCCGGGTTCGAGCAGGTTAGTCAAAATTTTGTTAATGGATTTTTTGAGTTGCTTTTCGGGCAAAAACAGCGGGATGGTGTTGCCGTAACTTTTGCTCATTTTGCGGCCATCCAAGCCTTGCAGCACCGCACCGCCCTCTTCCACTTGCGCTTCGGGCAATACAAAGTGTTCGCCAAAGTGGTGATTAAAACGCGCAGCTATGTCGCGCGCCATTTCGATGTGTTGAATTTGGTCTTTACCCACCGGCACCTTGTTGGCGTTGAACATCAAAATGTCTGCCGCCATCAGCACCGGGTAGCTGTACAAGCCCATGGTGATGGCGTAGTCCGGGTCTTCGCCCGCTTCGAGGTTGGCATCTACCGCTGCCTTGTAGGCGTGGGCGCGGTTCATTAAACCCTTGGCGGCCATGCAGGTGAGTATCCAACACAGCTGCGGAATTTCGGGCACATCGGATTGGCGATAAAAAATGGCGTTGTCGGTATCCAGGCCCAAGGCGAGCCAGGTAGCGGCAATTTCGCGGGTGGATTGGTGAACCTGGGCTGGGTCGTGGCATTTGATCAGCGCGTGAAAGTCCGCGAGAAAATAAAAGCTTTGTACATTGTCCGCCTGGCTGGCGGTGATGGCGGGGCGAATAGCGCCAACGTAGTTGCCGAGGTGGGGCGTGCCCGTGGTAGTGATGCCGGTAAGTACCCGTTGCTTGGTCATGATGTGCTTCTTATTGCCTGAGTGCGTTAAAAGCGGCACATGATACAGGCTCAGCGGCTTTCTGTGCAGCGACGCTCGTGTGCCAGCAGCCAGGCTTTGCGCTCCAGGCCCCCGGCATAGCCCGTGAGCTGCCCGCTTTTGCCGATAACCCTGTGGCAAGGCACCAGCAGGCCAATAGGGTTGCGGCCATTGGCCATGCCTACCGCGCGGGAGGCCGTGGGTTGGCCTATAGCCTCGGCAAGCTGCGCGTAACTCCAGGTTTCGCCGAAGGGTATGCGGCAGAGTGCGGCCCAGACTTTTTGTTGAAAAGGCGTGCCCTTGGCTGCCAGCGGCAAGTCGAACACCTGGCGCTGGCCGACAAAGTATTCGGCAACCTGGGTTTGTACGCGGGTAAGCAGCGGGTGTTGCGGCCCCTGCCCGCTTGCTGGCGCGGCTGGGGTTTCAGCTGGGGTTGCGGCTTGATCGACAAACCAAAATCGGTGAATACCCTGGTCGCTAAGCTCGACCAAAATTTGGCCCAAGGGTGAGTCGAGGTAGTGGGTTATCTGCATGGTGAGTATTCTCGATTTATACATTCCACAAATGAAAGGTAGCGTAACTCCGCCAGGGTTTAAGTAGCTCTGCATCAAAACCTTGAACCGCCTCCAGGTTGGCCAGGGCCTTTTTAATACCCAGGTCGCCCGCCAGCCAAACATCCGTGTGCCCCAGGGCACGCATGCGCACATAGTCCAGCGTCCAGGGGCCTATACCTTTGAGTTGCAGCCAATCGCTCACCGGGCTTTGCTCGCCCTGCGCGTGATACCAGCGCGCGAAATTTTTTAAGGTGTCGCGGCGACTGTTGGGGAGTTTGAGCATATCGAGTTTGCTTTCGGCTACTGCTTGCGGCTCGGGGAAATAATAGTTGTCGACACCCTCCTTTTGTTCCACATCACCCAAGGCGTGTACTAAACGCTCAACATGGGTACGCGCCGCGGCCACGCTCACCTGCTGACCCAGAATCGCCCTGACCCCCGCCTCGAAGGGGTGCCAAATGCCAGGTATTCGCAAGCCGGGTGTAAGCAAGGGCGCAAAACCCGGCACCTGTGCCAGGTGGCTTTCGATAAGGTAAATATCCGCATCCAGATCCAGCAAGCGGCGCACACGCGCAATCAGCGTTTTTAGCAGTGCCGGGCTTTCAAGCTGCACGCTCAGCTGTAAGGGCTCACCCTCGCCTTGCCCGGTGAGTGTAAAACGGCCTTTGGCAAGCTTGTTGGTGTGTGGGTCGCGCAGGCAAATTTGTCGGCCATAGGCGTTGTCGCCTACCCATTCCAACCCTGTGATACAGCGCTTGCGCCAATAGGCGAGCATCGCAGGCCAATTTAACGGCGGGCGATAGCTTAGTGTTAATTGCACCTGCGAATTGGCGCTGCGATTGCGACGAATATCCGTGGGCGCAAGAAAAAGCAGTTTCACAAACGCATCGTTAAAACGGCGCAGGCTGTTAAAGCCCGAGGCGAGCGCAATATCGGTAATAGGCAGCGATGTTTCGTGCAGCAATTTTTTAGCAAACATAACCTGGCCGTAGAGCGCATACGCCTTGGGCGAGAGGCCGAGCCGCTCTTGAAAAAGTCGGCGCAAATAGCGATCACTAATGCCGAGGCGTTCCGCCAGTTGCGGCAGGCTGGCATGTTGCAGGGCGCCTTCGTCAATTAATCGGAGTGCGCGCTGAAAGCTGGTGTCTGTGCCCTGCCAGGCATTGGAACCTGGCGCGCTGTCGGGCCTGCAACGCAAGCAGGGGCGATAACCCGCTTGCAGCGCTTTGGCGGCGTGATCAAAGTATTCGACATTAGCTTCCAGTGGCGGCACCACCGGACACACAGGACGACAAAAAATGCCCGTGGTTTTTACGGCAACAAAAAATACACCATCAAAGCGCGCATCCCGCGCAAGACGCGCACGGCTGCAATCGGCGGGAGTGAGCCGGTGGGCGTGATCAGATGAAAAGTTTGCGGGTGTTTGCAGGTTCATGGAGCAAGTCTACCGCGATTTTTGCGCAGCACTCGCCATTTTCGGCACTTATGGCTGGCGCAGCCCATCGGCGATAAGTTGTGCGAAAAGTTGCTGATAGCGCGGCAAGAGCTGCGGCCAGGATAACGCCTCCAAACCTGGCGCACTGGGCAAATTACCCGCATGAAATGCCAGCCAATGCTGATAGAGCGCCTGCGCCATGGCGTCGGCTTCGCGGGCGGGGTTTTCCAGATCGCTGATGTAGCAAAACGTGGGGGCAAACAACTCCGGGTAGGCCTGGCGATTGGGCACCAGTGGCAGCGCACCTGCGGCTACGCTATCCATTACCGCCAAGCCCTGAAAATCGTGCAGCGCCGTGGAAAGCACCACATGACTCTCGTGCAACAGCTGTTGATACCGCTGAGCATCTTCCACATAACCCCATTCACCCAGTGCGCCCTTGTCGATCAGCAATTGCTTGATGTGCGCAAAGGCTGGCGGTTGCTGACGAAAGCGTTGGCCGAGCAGGTGAAAGCGCACAGCAGGCTTTTGTGGTGACGATGGGCAGAGCGTAAAAAAGCGTTGCAGCATGGCCAGCAAACGCTCGGGGCCTTTGTCGTATTCCCAGCGGTGGTTCCACACCAAGGTGAAGATGCCATCTTTTGCGCGCGTGTCGTGCAGCGGTTGCAGCGCCACAGGCACTGGCAACACCTGCGCCCGCGCCTGTAGTTTTTCTACCAGACCTTTGGGCACATGATCAGGTAGTTTGGCAAGTAGCTGCGCCAAGCCGGTAAAAAAAGTTTGCTGATTAAACGCGGAATTAAACACCAACGCATCACCACACAAGGCGGTGTAGAGGCTGAGCATTTGCGGCTCTACCGAGTTAAATTGCTGTGCGCTTGCGGGATAGGCAAATTGATTTTCGTGAAAGTAGACCAAGGTAGGCAGTTGCGCGAGCTGGGGCACAAAGCCGCGCAGCGCCGACAAATCCACCATCGAGGTAACAATCAAGAGATCATAATCGGCTTGTAACAGCTCTGACTCAGAGAAGGCCCAACTCAAACTGTTGCCGCGCAAACGCCAACTGAAATAACGCGGCGGCAAGCTGAGTTGTGTCCATTGGTATTCGGGAAGCTGCGCCTGGAGTTGCTGCCGCCAGCGCTGATGGCTGGCGGCGTCGTAGGCAGAAAGGAGCAGTATTTTCACCGGGTAGCCACTGGGTTATGTGCCTATTCCGGGTACTGCTCACTGGCGTTTTGCAAAATACACACATCGAGGCCCGCTTGCGCGAGCAATTGCGCGGCAACATCTGCGCGGCGGCCAGCATCATCAGTGACCACGTAAAAACGTCCCTGGTCCAGCTCGCCAAGATTTTTACGCAACTGACTCAAAGGGATGTTGCGACTTTCGGGCACCGCTTTGGCGCGTCGCTCAATGGGCAGGCGAACATCCAGCAATTGAACCGGTGGTGCATTTTTTGGGCGTTTTTTTAGCGCGGCCCAATCGACCTGCTTTAACACAGGTTGTAGCAACAGTTCTTTGAAGTCGTCTTTTTTCAGGCAGCGCAGTTTGCCCGGTGTGAGCATTTTTACCGTGGCATTGCGCGTGGTATCACCCACCAGACCTTCTTCACCAAAAAAATCACCGGGGCGCAAAGCCGCGAGGATATTACCGGACTTATCCATCACCATGGCACTGCCAGTTTCAAGCACGTAAAAATAATCGCCGCGCTCCCCTTCACGAATAATCACTTCGTCCGCTGTTGCTTTTTGCACTTCAAAACGCACAAAAAGCTGGCTGATATTGGCCGGTGGAATCTTACTGAACAAAGGTGCCTGTAACAGGGCCGACATCCAGTCGCCCTCCTCTTCTTTTAACGGCTGATAGTCGTCGCCGCCGGATTCGCTCCAGGCCATCACCAGATCGAGAAAATCCCGTTCAATCACCAATAAAATGGCGGTGGACTTGGCCAACGCCGACACTTGCGTTGGCGAGCTGGCGTTGAGTGGCTCTTTGCGCACTTCGCTGCTTTCGTCGAGGGAACTGATCTCAAAGCGCGCATCAATCAGGTCAATTTGCCCGGATACCAAGTAAAAGGTTTCATCAATTTCTTTACCGCGTTTAAAAATAATGGTGCCTTTTTGCACTTCGCGCAGCTTGGCTTTTTCGATGACCTTATCCAGATATTCGCCGTTGAGTTGATCAAAGGGGCTGAACTGGCGAATGTCTTTGTGGCTGATAATCATTGCGCCACCTCCCCTTGCATGGTGTGGGTTGGAGCCAAAGGGTCGCCATAGGCAAAAAACGCGTTAAACACCTTGTATAAATGTGCAAGGTCCCGACTGCCCGCCAGCTCGCGAATCGAGTGCATGGCAAAGGTTGGCAGGCCTATGTCCAGGGTTTTTACCCCGACCTCTGATGCCACTACCGGGCCTATGGTGCTGCCGCAACCCATATCGGTGCGCGCCACAAACTGCTGTACCGGAACATCAACCTGCTCGCACAGCAATCGAAAGAGCGCGCTGCCATCGCTCGCGGTGGCGTAGCGTTGATTGGCATTGATTTTGATCACCGGCCCGGCATTGAGCAGCGGCCCGTGGTTTTCATCGTGCCTGTCCATAAAGTTGGGGTGAATCCCGTGTGCATTGTCCGCCGAAATCATCAATGATCGATCGAGAATGCGCAGGCGGGTTTCTGTGTCGGGCAACAAGCGCTCCAAAAATTGTTGCAGCATGGGGCCCTTGGCACCGCAGGCGGATGCACTACCCACTTCTTCGTGGTCGGTACACACCAGCAAACAAGAGTGCTGATTATCGGCAGCGAGCAGTGATTGCAAACCCAAATAACAACTGAGCAGATTATCGAGGCGCGCGCCAGCGATAAAATCCTGCTGCAACCCCACCAGCGCCGCTGGCTGGGAGTCATAAAGGCTTATTTCATAATCCAATACACGGGCGACCTTCAGTGCAGGCTGTTCGCGACGCAACTGCTCGGCGAGTAGTGCGCGAAAATCAAAGCCGCCGTTTTGCTGCGCCGGGGTCTGCATCAGCAGCGGCACTATGTCTTTTTGTGCGTTGATATTGCGGTTGTCATTAACACCGCGATCCAGGTGAATAGCGAGGCTGGGGATGCAGGCCACAGGCTCAACAAAATTGATCAGGGCGCTGTGCAACTGGCCAGCGTCATTGAGGTAACTCACCCGCCCAGCCATCGAGAGATCCCGATCAAACCAGGGGCCGAGCAGCACGCCGCCGTAAACTTCTACACCCAGCTGCTGGTAATTCACGCGCAGTAACTCAGGCCGAGGTTTTACTTTCAAACAAGGGCTGTCGGTGTGGGCGCCGAGCATGCGCATGCCTGTATCCAAGGGTTCACTTTGTCCGTAGACAAAGCCGATGATTGACGACTGATTACGGGTCAAAAAATAGCGCCCGCCGGGTTGTATCCGCCAGGCGTCCGCTTCATTGAGGCGCTCGAATCCGGCGGCCTGAAGTTGGCGCGCCATTTCGGCGGTGGCATGAAAGGGGGTGGGCGATGCGTGTAGAAAATCTATCAGACCCTGTACCAGGGCATCAGGGTGCATTTTGTTGGGCATGTTTTTAGTCATTATGGGTTAACTCTTTTACGACAACGGCGAGGGCGCTACCGGGCGAATGCGTTGCCGCTTTTGCCAGGACACCTTATCGCGCAAGTAAACAGGTTCTGCCTCCATGACGTTTTGATGGTCTCCTTTCGCCCAGGATTCGGCGGCGATCCAGGCGATTTGCTCTGCCTGAGGATAGACCGCTTGCTGGCAGATTGCCGGGCGAACCGCGTCCAGCTGAGGATAATGCCAACCCTGTCCCAGAGCCACGAACTCTCCCTTGAAATCCACCAGCTGCGGATCCTGCGCAACTAACGCGGGGGGCGTGACCTGCTCGCTGTTGAGCAGCTCCGGGGATTGGCTAGTCTGCCCAGGGCGGTAAAGCGCCCAGTAGATCTCGTCCATGCGCGCGTCCAGCGCCACCAGACAGGGAAGCCTGGCATCGGGCTCGCGCTGATCGGGCTGGTGCTGATAATAGGCGAGCGCCATGGCCGCCAGGGTAGACACCGGAATCACCGGCTTCCGGGCGCCAAAGGCCAAGCCTTGAACCACTCCCAGGCAGATCCGCAAGCCAGTAAAGGAACCAGGACCGCGACCAAAGGCAATGGCGTCCAGCGCGGGTAAGCCCACGCCCGCTTCTCGCAGTAACTGGTCCACCATCGGCAGGAGTCTTTGAGTGTGGCTTTTTGAGGCAAGCTCGAACAGGCTGGTCACCCGGCCATCTTGGTAGAGAGCTACTGAGCAGGCGTCTGTGGAGGAGTCCAGCGCAAGAATCGATGTCATGGCAAACAGAGAGCAGTAAGTCGGGCTGGCATTTTGCCAGACTTTGGGGCCTGCGGACACTAAAGCCCCCTGAGCTTACCGATTAACCCGACCGCCATGAGGGCGGTCAGGCCTAAGTGTAGGAATCGCGAGCCTAGCGCTTACGAGACCCGGATACTTTCTTCGTCGCTTTTTTCGCAGGCTTGCGGGTAGCTTTCTTGGCAACCGGCTTTTTAGCCGCAGGTTTAACCGCTGATACCAGCTTGCGCTCAATAATCGCAACCTTCGACTGGGCCTTTTTAGCCACCGCCTTGGTGCGACTTACCAGCTTCTTGCTGGCAGCTTTGATTTTTTTGGCGTTCTGGCTGGTGCGCAGCTTTTTCCATTTAGCCTCGAAGGCTCGGGTGGCTTTGGCTAAATCTGCATCAGCCTTCGCCGCCAACCTCTCTTGCAAATCCTGTATCTTGGCTTTGGTGGCCTCTTCTACTGCCTTGGCAGCCGCGAGTGTTTTGGTTTTGGCCAAATTGACTTTAGCTTCAGCTAATTTGGTGCGCGTTGATTTTGCAGCGGTCACCAGCTTATTAACGACAATCCCCTGACTGCGAAATGCCTTTTTATCAGCCGCCGCAGCCGATTTACTCGCACGGGCTTTGGCACGGGCGAGGCTTTTGCGAGCGGCAACCAGTGCTTTGGATTGTGCTGCCTGGTCTTTTTTCAGGGCATCTACCAGTGCCTGGGCTTTGGCTACACTAGGGTCCACTACTTTTTTTGGGCTGGCTTTTTTTACACTGGCTTTTTTAGCGCTGGCTTTTTTGGCTGCCGATGCGGCAGCACGTTTCATGGCTTTAGCCATAGGGATCACTCCTTTTTCGGGTTATAGGCATTTTTACCATAGCACAAATTTTAACCAGTCGAGTTCTTGCAGGCCAAAACCTGTGATGGGCAACACAAGCACTCATGGCGAATGCGATGCACTGGCTTACGCCTCAGGTCGATAGCAAACGGATAACAGACAGATCGGGATGACAATTTGCTCGGAATTGCCCCACCCTATACCTGCCATTGAGAAAAACATCACCCCAAAAGGCGGCTTTTCAGTAGAATAGCCGGCGTATGGCTTTTTTATGGAATTCAGGTAATGACCGACGCTCAAGTAGATGATCTCAATGTAATTTCACAGGAATTACTCATTTCTCCCGCTGCACTCAAAGCGGAACTGCCCTTGACCGACAAGGCACGGACTGTCGTCACCCAAGGGCGCGCGACAGTGCGCAACATCCTCGACCGCAAAGACCACCGAATTTTTGTTGTTATTGGCCCCTGCTCTATTCACGACGTGGACGCGGCCAAGGATTATGCGCAACGGCTGAAGAAGCTCGCCGACGAAGTGAGTGACACCATCTATGTGGTTATGCGCGTCTATTTTGAAAAGCCCCGCACCACTGTGGGCTGGAAAGGTCTGATTAACGACCCCTATTTAAATGACTCCTTCAAGATTCAGGAAGGCTTGCATATTGGCCGCAAGCTGCTGCTGGACATCAGCGAGATTGGCTTGCCCACGGCCACTGAAGCACTGGATCCCATATCGCCCCAGTACCTGCACGATTTGATCAGCTGGTCCGCGATTGGCGCACGTACTACCGAATCCCAAACCCACCGGGAAATGGCCAGTGGCCTCTCCTCGGCGGTGGGTTTCAAAAATGGTACCGACGGCAGCCTGACAGTCGCTATTAATGCGCTTCAGTCAGTGTCCAAGTCGCACCGTTTTCTGGGCATCAATACCGACGGCCAGGTAGCGATTATCCACACCCGTGGCAACACCTATGGCCATGTGGTATTGCGCGGGGGCAACGGCAAGCCCAATTACGATTCGGTGAGTGTTGCGCTGTGCGAGCAGGAACTGGCCAAAGCCAAGGTAACGCCCAATATCATGGTGGATTGCAGCCACGCCAACTCCAACAAGAATCACGATTTGCAGGTGCTGGTGATGGAAAACGTCGCCAACCAGATTTTGGAAGGTAACCAGTCCATTATTGGCTTGATGGTGGAGAGTAATATCGGCGCTGGCAATCAGAGTATTCCAGCTAACCTGTGTGATCTTAAATACGGCGTTTCTGTGACCGACGCCTGTATCGATTGGGAAACCACCGAAAAGGCGTTGCGCAAGATGCGCGACACCATTAAGGACGCGCTGGTAAAACGCCAGGCCAAATAATCACAAGATTAAGCGCGTTGAATAAAAAAGGGGAGCTGGTGATGTCAGCTCCCCTTTTTTGACCCTTGAAGATTTATTGCACAATGTCGTGTACTAACTGTAACAGCTGCGGGCTACCCTTCTCGGGCACCAGGCCCTTTGGCAGGCTTCTCAAGTGCCAAACAACTTCCCAATCCAGATAGTCTCCGGGTTGCAATTCGACTAACGCACCCTGCTGCTGAAGCTCAAGATAAGTACGCTCGGCGTTAACAAAAATTTCTATCTCGCCTTCATTGGGTGCAATTTTCGCCGTGGGTACATCGGGAAATTGTTTGACCAGCAAGTGCCCGCGATCAGCGTGAGCCATCCAACCGCCTTTGCTATCAATCATCAATTTGTGATGATCGTTTTGCAGGTATTTTTCCTTGCAAACAAACCAAACGATATCGTCCTGCTTGTGTAACTTGAGCGGATAAAAAATACCGCTTTCGGCAGCCTTTTCGCCCTGCGGAAAAAAGGTCAGGCCAGCCGGTGGAACCCGCGTCAACTCCCAGGGGGCAACATGGCGGGGTTCAGGATTGTGGTTGTAAATGCGATAACCCAACTTGATCGCATTTTCACCGGGAAGTGGTTGGAAGCTTTTGACAACCTGGTAACCGGTTTTGGGATCAATACCGCTGGTCATCAGCAGACGATCAGCCTCAATTGTTACCTCATAAGGCAAGTGATCCAACACATCCACCGGCGGCCATCCCCAATCATCCTGAGGACTGGTCCAAAGAACACTGCCCCAGAGATGGTGACGGATATGAGGGTGTTGGTCACGCGTCACCAAAAATTCGTGTGCACCGTATTTGAGCGAAGCAATACGGCCACCCATGCGAGGCATGAGTTCGAGGCGCAGGTCTTGATGCTGGATAACAAATAGCTCGCCCTGAACCTGAACAAAATCCGGCATGGGCGCTTTGTGTGTAACGGGTACGGCTTGCTCGGCTTTTTCACAAGCAATTAACAGGACGCAAAGCAGCCCCCACAAGATTGGCTTACAGGCATTTAGCATCTAACGCCCCTCGCGTGAAGCAGGGCACAACACAGGTTCAACATACGCACGGCAAAAAAGCTCTTTTTCATCTCCGGGAGTGTAATCGTTTTGCGCTTGCCCGGCCAATTTCACCCTAGTAAAGCAGTGTAAACAGCTTGCGCTGGAACTCGATGGCCAGAGGATCACCTTTACCCAAGCTGGCCAAAATGTCGGTATAGGTTTTGCGTGCTGCCCCCTCGGCATGATTGCGATTCGATTGCAAAATTGAGAAAAGCAATTCCAATGCAGGACGGTGATAACTTTCCTGATGAAGTTGCAACGCCAGCTGGTAGGCAACGTCCAAGTCCTCTGGCGATTGAACATAAGCCGCCTCCAAGGCCGCCAACTCCGGGGTCTTGGCGGCCTGTTGGCGCAATTGCAACTGGGCTACCACCTGTTGATAGAGTCCATCCTGATCAACCATTTTTACGGTCTTTAGAACGGCCTCCGCCTCTTCGGTTCGGTTAAGTTCCACCAGCGCCTGCGCCAACAAGCAGCTCACCTGGGGCGCTTGCGCTGAGGCCTCATGAACCTGACGCAGTAAGGGTAAGGCGCCAGTGAAGTCACCCGCGTCCAGCCGTTGCTGCGCCTGGGCAAGATCTGCTTCCCAGGGTTTGGGCAGATGCTTGGCGAGCAGTTCCCGTACTTCGGTTTCGCTTTTTGCACCCACAAAACCATCAAGCGGCTGACCATCTTTTATCAGAATGACTGTGGGCAGGCTGCGCACACCAAACTGTGCAGCAATCATGTTTTGTTCGTCCGCATTTACCTTGGCCAACAAAAATTGACCCTGGTATTCGTTAGCTAATTTTTCCAATACCGGCATCAACGATTTGCAGGGCGCGCACCAGTCGGCCCAGAAATCCACCAACACAAGCCGATGAAAGGATTCATCTATCAGTTGCGCCTGGGCGTTTTCCAGGTTGATCTCAACGATGTTTTGCATAAACTTGGCTCCACATACTTAAGGCATTGGCCTGGGGCTAATGCTGATATTCGTGCGTTCATCACTAACGTAAGCAATTTGTTCGGCGATGGTAACACTCAGCTGCATGGTTTTTGCGGCCAGTGCTTGCAAGGCTTGCAAATCTTCGGCGGCAAAGTATTGAATGCTCACCTTGGGCAGCGCGCGAATCGCCGCACCTTGCTGGGCCCACCAGATATCCATACCCCGGCCATAACTGAACACCTTGACGGATTCCGCTTGCCCCGAAGCCTTCTTCAAACGCTCGGGCGCTGGCTGGCCAACTTCGATCCACTCCAAAATACGACCGTCATCGGATTTGTGCCAAAGATCGGGCTCATCCACCGAGGAGAGGCCGCGCGTAAAACTGAGATTGTCTGTCGCACAAAAACAATAGGCCAACAAGCGCACCATCATGCGCTCGATGGTTTCTGAAGGATGTAGTGCCAAAGTGAGAGAAAGCTCGGCGTAGTAGTGCCTATCGGTATCCGAGAGCGTAATATTCGCTTTATAAATTGTTGCCTTTTCAGCCACGCCAATCGCCTTTTACATTGAATATGAATAAATGCCTTTATGAATAACTCAACCATCAACCTGGATCTGGTTGCCGAGCACAACGGCCAAGCGGCCATGGATTTACTGTGCAATGCCAGCGGCCTGTCCAAACAGCGCATCAAGGATGCCATGAACAAGGGCGCCGTCTGGTGGACACGCAAAGGCAAAACCCTGCGTTTGCGACGCGCCACCCAGGTGTTGGACAAGGGCACTAGGCTACAGCTTTTTTATAATCCGCACTTGCTCGCGCTCAAACCACTCGCCCCTGAATTGTTATCCGATCAGAGGCGCTACAGCCTTTGGTACAAACCTCACGGCCTGATGTCGCAAGGCTCGCAATGGGGCGATCACTACAGCCTGCTGCGTTGGGTAGAGGTCAATGGCCAACCCAGACGCGAAGTATTTTTAGTGCACCGACTCGACGCCGATGCCGCAGGCATTATGCTCATTGCCCACGATGGCCAAAGTGCCGCCAAACTTTCACAACTTTTTCAAGGCCGGGATATACAAAAACATTACCAGGCCAGGGTATGTGGTGAATTGGCCGCTGGATCAAGTATCACCTTCGACCAGCCGCTCGACGACAAATCCGCCATCACACACGCGACTTGTTTGGGCTACGAATCTGCACAAAACACCAGCCTGCTGGATATCCGCATCGAAACCGGACGCAAACATCAAATCCGCCGTCACCTGGCCGACTACGGCTACCCCATTCTCGGCGATCGCCTTTACGGCAAAGCCGCCGATCTGCCCTTACAACTTCTCGCCTATCGTTTAATTTTCACCTGCCCCTTTTCAAAGCAGCTGATCGATATCCAACTTCCCAGCGACAAGCAATTTCATCTATCCACTTAAAAACATGGCGCCTAGGGCGCCATTGAATCTAGCACATTGTTTCTGGAGGTGTTGGTGAGTGGGGTGGGAGACCGTCGCCCGCGGGATGCGGGCGTCGAGCCCCCATGGATGGGTTCACGGCGTGTCTCCCACCCCACTCACCAACACCTCTCACAACCAACTATTCTGGCCGCATGTGAGGGAACAAGAGCACATCACGAATCGAGGGTGCGTTGGCGAAAAGCATGATCAAACGATCTATACCTATGCCCTCGCCCGCTGTGGGCGGTAAGCCGTACTCGAGTGCGCGCACAAAGTCTGCATCGTAGTACATGGCTTCGTCGTCGCCAGCGTCTTTGGCTTTTACTTGATCAAGGAATCGTTCGGCTTGGTCTTCCGCGTCGTTCAGCTCCGAGAAGCCGTTGGCCAGTTCGCGGCCGCCGATAAAGAATTCAAAGCGGTCGGTAACGGCGGGATTGTCGTCACTGCGGCGCGCCAAAGGCGAGACTTCGGTGGGATATTCAGTGATGAAGGTGGGCTGATCGAGTTTGTGCTCGACAGTTTCTTCAAAAATTTCGGTTTGAATTTTGCCCAAGGGTGTGCCGGGTTTGATTTTGAGACCCAGCCGCTCGGCCACTTGGGTGGCAGCTTCGACACTGCTGATCTGCTCAGCAGTGATTTCGGGATTGTAATGCAGAATGGAATCGAACACCGACAAGCGCGCAAAGGGTTTACCAAAATCGTATTCGCTGTCTTGATACTTCAACACCGTACCGCCGGTAATTTCAATGCAGAGTTTGCGCAGCAGGTCTTCGGTAAGATCCATCAGGTCTTTGTAATCCGCGTAGGCCTGGTAGAACTCCATCATGGTGAATTCCGGGTTGTGCCGCGTGGACACGCCTTCGTTGCGGAAGTTGCGGTTGATTTCAAACACCCGCTCAAAACCGCCCACCACCAAACGCTTGAGATAAAGCTCTGGTGCAATACGCAGGTACATATCCATATCCAGTGCATTGTGGTGGGTGATAAATGGCCGCGCCGAGGCGCCGCCGGGAATCACATGGAGCATGGGGGTTTCCACTTCCATAAATTCGCGGCCCAGCATGTACTGGCGAATAAAATTGATGCAGCGTGAACGCAGGCGGAAGGTGTCGCGCACTTCCGGGTTGACAATCAAATCCACATAGCGCTGGCGGTAGCGGATTTCCTGGTCGTGCAAACCGTGGTATTTGTCTGGTAGCGGGCGCAAGGATTTGGTGAGCAGCTGGAATTTTTCCAGATTCACATAGAGATCGCCTTTACCGGATTTATGCAGCGCGCCGCTCACGCCGACGATGTCGCCCATATCCCACACACCCCAGTTGTCTTTGATGACTTCCTGGGCGGCTTTATCGGCATACAGCTGGATAGAGCCATCGCCATCCTGCAACACCATAAAAGGGCCACGCTTGGCCATGATGCGGCCCGCCACACTCACTTGGTGATTAAGCGCTTCCAATTCTTCTTTGGTTTTATCACCAAAGCGCGCTTGCAAATCGGCGCTTTTATCAGCGCGGCGAAAATCATTGGGAAAGGCGTTGCCCTTTTCGCGAATGGCCGCCAGCTTGGTGCGACGCTCGGCGATCAGTTTGTTTTCATCCGGAGTAAGCGGGTGCTCGTTAGTCATGCTGTTCACTTTTGTTGAAGGAATTAAAGGCCGGCCTTGAGGCTTTCGACAATAAATTGATCCAGGTCGCCGTCCAGCACCGCCTGGGTGTTGGAGGTTTGCACACCGGTGCGCAGGTCTTTTACGCGCGAATCATCGAGCACGTAAGAGCGAATCTGGCTGCCCCAACCGATATCTGACTTGGTATCTTCCAAGGCTTGTTTGTCCGCATTGCGCCGCAACATTTCCTGCTCGTACATACGCGCACGCAGCATTTGCCAGGCACGATCGCGGTTTTGATGCTGGGAGCGCTCGCTTTGGCACTGCACCACTATGCCCGAGGGTACGTGGGTTAATCGAACCGCAGAATCGGTTTTGTTCACGTGCTGACCACCGGCGCCGCTGGCGCGGTAGGTGTCGGTGCGCACATCGGCGGGATTGATTTCGATATCAATGTTGTCATCGATTTCTGGCGAAACAAACACCGAACAAAAAGAGGTGTGGCGGCGATTGCCCGAGTCAAACGGCGATTTGCGCACCAGGCGATGCACGCCAGTTTCGGTGCGCAACCAGCCAAAAGCGTACTCGCCTTCAAAGTAAATAGTGGCGCTTTTAATGCCAGCGACTTCACCGGGAGAGGCTTCCTCCAAAGTTACTTTGAAACCTCTGGCCTCTCCCCAGCGCAGGTACATACGCAGCACCATCTCGGCCCAATCCTGGGCCTCGGTGCCGCCGGAGCCGGACTGAATATCGAGGTAGGCATTGTTGGGGTCCATCTCGCCAGAGAACATGCGGCGAAATTCCAAGCCTTGCAGCTGAACATCGAGGCGCTCTAATTCGGCGGCGACATCATCGACACTGGATTGGTCGCCCTCCTCGACGGCCATATCCAGCAGCTCGCGGCTGTCGGCAATACCGGTTTCCAATTCTTCGATGGTTTTTACCACCACTTCGAGCGATGAGCGCTCACGACCCAAGGCCTGGGCGCGCTCGGGCTTTTCCCATACGCTGGGTTCGGCGAGATCCAGTTCTACTTCAGCGAGGCGTTCTTTCTTAAGATCGTAGTCAAAGATACCCCCTAAGCACCTGGGTGCGTTCGGCGAGGTCTTTGAGGCTAACTAACAGCGGATTGATTTCCATAGGACAGCGTATTCGGCTAGGGCCCCGCAGGGGCAGATGAAAAGGCGCAAACGAAAAGCCGCGCATTCTACCCCAGATGGCGGCCTGACTCTAGCCGAGCAAACTCGCAACGCCGGGGTGAGGCCCTAGGCGAACTGGTTCAACACCCAGGCCAGCACCATGACCTGTGGCAAAGTGACCAGGGGCAAAAAGAGCGCAATTTTCCAGGAGCGGGTGGTGTCGCGCAGTACCATCACCTCGGTGTAATCGGTGGCCACGCCCGCCATCAAAAACGCAAAAGCATTCCCTGGCGCCTGGGCGCGGCTCATCAGGTCAGCCGCAATCGGCGTTGAACCCTCCGAACAGACTTCAATAACCGTTGCCGCCACCAGCGTCATGCTCAGGCCCAACAGACTGGGGCCAAACCATTGCTGGAACACCTCAACAGACACAAAGGTGCGAATCAACGATGCCAGCAACACCCCAAACAACAACCAACGCAACACCATACGCGAACCTTTAATGCCCTCCCAGAGCACGCCGGTTAGCAACTGTGGCCGCCATTCTATGGACTGCCACTGGCGCTTTGCCTCCGGCCAAAAGCGAAAATTCGGGTCATGAGGCTGTTCATTGGCGTAGGGGTTGGCGGGCAAGCTGCCACGAGCCACCAGCCGATCAAAAACCCAACCGCTGATCAGGGCAATCACCAGTGAAAAGCCGATAAACACCAGGGTCCACTTGAGGCCCATCAGCGCAATCATGATCAGCGTGAGCGAAAAGGAGTTCCAAGGGCTGGCAATCAGGAAGGCCATCACCTGCCCCAGGCTCGCGCCCTTTTGATAAAGCTTGGCGCCCACCATCAAAATGCCATGGCTACACAGATCCAACAGCACACCCGCGAGAGTGGCACGCCACAGGCCTTGGATACTGCCGCCCTTGCCCAACGCAGAGAGCACCAGGTTTTGCGGCACTCGCGATAAAAGCCCGACGAAAAAGGCCCCCAGGAGCACACCCCACCACATGGTATTAAGCAGATCGAAAACACCGTGACCCAGATGTTGAAACCAGTCAGGCCCCAACTGAGGCGCTAACCAATGGGTGCCGTAGAGCAGCACGGAGAGCAATAAACAGCCCCACAGCAGAAAGTCTATGTGGCGCTGGCCATGGTTATGGCCGTGCTCATCCGGGCAACAGCTGGGTGCAGGCGCAGCAGCGGCCTTTTTGACGGGAGCTTCCGGTTGATGATGGCAACAATCACTCATGAGAATTCTCCACCAGGGTAAAGGGCATGATGGGACGAGGATGCGCTAACTCCTCAATAATGGCGCACTGGGGCGATTCATCCCCGGCGCAGACCTCCGCCATTTGGCTCAGGGCTTCGCGCATGGCGGTCAGGGCTTTCATCTGCCCATCCAGGTGGGCGATTTTTTCCAGCACCAGGTGTTTGACATGGGCGCTTTGGCGCGCAGGGTTGCGATAGAGGTCAAGCAAATGACGACATTCGTCCAACCCAAAGCCCACGGTGCGCGCGTGCTGCAAGAACACCAGCTGTTCTATGTCCTCGGTGGAATAGTCCCGGTATTGGTTGGCCGCCTGGCGTCGGGGCACTACCAGGCCTATGTCTTCGTAATAGCGAATGGTTTTGGCACTCAGACCCGAGCGGTTGGCCGCTTCTCCAATATTCATACCTGCCTCCAGGAAACGCCGTTCATCTGCGTAATGAAGCCAAGATAAACCTTTCAGCTACTGGAATGTCAAGCCACTTTTTTGCGGCAAAAATAGAGATTAAGGGACGATTTCCTGGCCAAATGTGGTGATTTACACCTGAAACCTGAGCATAAGACCCCATTTTTGAGTTGATACTACGCACAAAAAATTACACTTTTTATATATATTTCATATAGATATAAAACTTTCTTGACAAAAGAATTTAATAATCCAGAATAAGTTCACAACCAACCTTCCAGCAGGTGACAATGATGGAATATCTGGAAATCAATCACCCCGAATGGCAAAAGATGTGGGACGAGCTGGCCAGCTATAAAATCAATGGCGGCGATCACCTCTGTGTTCACGAGGGTGAGTGCTGGGAATACATGGGTTCCACCGCTGACCACCACCACCTTCGCCATGCCTGCCACCCGCTGACCGAGAGGGTCGAATACGTCTATATTGAAAGGGCTGGCGCGGCAGTGCGCTGGGCCTGATGCTGGATGCATTCAACCTTTCAGCAAATTGTTCGTTTTCTGGTGGTGGGCGGTATGGCCACCGGCATTCAATTCCTGTTACTCGCGCTTTTTGTTGAGCTGGGATTACTGAGCGAAGTGCTCGCCTCTGCCACGGCTTATTTTCTTTCCGCCATCGCCAATTATCTGGCCAACTACCATCTAACCTTTGCCAGCAAACGCCCCCATCGTGAAACCCTGCCCCGCTTTGCCATCACCGCTGCTTTGGGTTTGACTATCAATACGCTGGTATTTGCGCTCGCCTTCCTTGCCTTGCCCTACTATCTTGTCGCCCAGGTCATCGCCACTGGCGTTACTCTGGTGTGCAATTTTTTGCTTCATAAATTCTGGATTTATCGCCCCTGATTTTTTGCTTGGCATTTGACACTTCCCGAAATACAAAAAGCCAGCATTGCGCTGGCTTTTTGTCATAAGGCGAGGGGAATAACCTGTGATCAGCCTGCCTCGCGCAGCACCACCGCCGGCGGTGTCGTAACCACACTGCGGCAACTGAGCGCACCCAAGGCGCCAACGAACACTGCTCCCAGCAAGGGCCCTAACACCCAGAACAGGTAATGAGGTTGTATGGGCGTTTCCAGCACCCAATGTTGCAGGCTGAGCAACAACAACTCGGCACCGATAACAGCAATGATGCCCGCCAGAAAGCCAAGTCCCGAAAATTCAATCCACACACTGCCCACTATTAATTGGCGACGACTTCCCAAGGCGCGCAGCAAACCCGCCTCCTGTTTGCGACTGTCGATGCTGCTGGTAACGGCCGAGAGCAACACCAGGCAACCACCGACAAGTGTCAACCAAAGCACCAACTGCACACCATTGCTGACCTGACTCACAATATTGCGAATATGCCCGATAACTCTGTCCAGCTCTATCACCAGGGTGGTCGGATGCTGGCGCAACAGATTATTGATAAACGACTTTTGCTCCGGCGGTAAGTAGAGACTGGTGATATAGGTGGGTGAATAATCTTCCAAGGCGCCTGGTTGAAAGATAAAAAAGAAATTGGGCTTCATCGAACGCCAATCGAGCGAGCGCACGCTGGCCACCTCAGCCTCCAACTCCAACCCCCCCAGGGAAAAGCTAAGCCTATCGCCAGGCCCCAGACCTACCTCTTTGGCAAATTCCGCTTCAATGGAAACGCCGGGCAAACCCGTCTGACTCTGCCAGCTATCCCACCAACTGCCCGCGATCAACTTGTTGTCTGAGCCAATAACGTCCGACCAAGTGAGATTCGCCTCGCGCCGCAACACGTTGGCAATTGCTTTTTGTGCCTCGGTCACTTCCTCAGCGTTAATCTGCGTCACCCGGCCACGCACCATGGGATAAAGTGGCTCACGCGCAAAGCCACCCTGATCGATCAGCGATTGCACCTGGGTGACTTCATGAGCAGGAATATTCACCAAAAAGTGGTTGGGTGCATCCTGGGGTAATTGCACCTGCCACTCTTCAATCAGCGAGGTGCGCACTATGGTGAGTGTCAATAGCAGCATCATGGCAGTGGCAAACACAATAATCTGAACCAGACTTTGGCCGCGACGGCGTTGCATATTGGCCAGCGCCAAGCGCCAGATGCTACCTGCCCCGCTTGCCAGACGACGGCTCAGGTGTAACAGCCCCAATGCCAACCCAAGCGACACCAACAATACACTCGCCAGCGCCAGCACCACACTCAACGCCAGCTTGATATCGCGACTGAAGAGCACAACCAGCAACACTAAACTGAAGAGCGCAACACCTACCTGAACCAGCACATGAGTTTGTTGCACCTGCATTTCGCGCCGCAAAATTTTAATGGGCGGCACAGCGGGCAAAAACCACAGCGACGGAAAAGCGAAGCCCAGTAGGCACAAAAGCCCACTCAATAAACTCAATCCATAGGGCAACAAACGGGGTGCATTAAGGCTAACGTTGTAGGCTTCACGCAAACTCTCCGCCACCGCACGCTGAATAAATTCCCCCAGCAATAATCCCAGCAGGGACGCCAACAGCGCTAACACCAGTAGCTGCACAAAATACAACTGGCGAATCCCAGATGCACTCATGCCCAGGCTTTTCATCAGCGCCACTTGATCCACATGACGACTGGAGAATTGTCGTGCAGCCAAGGCAATCGCCACACCGGCAAGTAGCACACCGATCACCGCGGCGAGCATCAAAAAACGCCGTCCGGTTTCCAGCGTGCGGCCCAATCCCTGCTGAGCAGATTCCACGCTGACCAACCTCTGATGATCGTTCATGCGCGGTTCAAGCCAGCTAATAAAACGGTTAAGGCGGCTTTCATCGGCGGCCAGCAACCACTGATACTCCACGCGACTACCCTCTTGTACCACTTGGGTTTTGGGCAGGTCTTCCAAATTCATTAGTAGGCGCGCGCCCATAAAACTGAAAGGGCTGCTGGAGTCCGGTTCGCGAATCAGTACGCGGGTTAATGTGAGATTGTATTCACCAACAGTGACGTCATCACCCAGCTCAACATTGAGCAACGGCAAAAGGCGTGAATCCACCCAGGCCTCGCCCGGCGCAGGAATACCCTGCGCAACCTCAATATCCTCAGCGCGATTGGCAAAAGGCACTTCACTGATTTCAAACTGGCCGCGCAGTGGATAGGTATCACTCACGGCTTTGACCGAGGCCAGATGCATTTGCTCCTGAGAAAACACCATGGATGCAAACACCGCCGCGCGCGCCTGCAGCACGCCCGCCTCAGTAGCCGCTTGATCCCAGGTGGGATCGTGGGGCTGGGGGCCGCGCAGGATGCGATCCGCACCCAAAACCGCATTGCTTTCTTTTACCAGCGTCGACTCCAGACGATCGGTAAAAATGGCAATGCCGCTCACCACGGCCACCGCTAGTAGCAGCGCAAACGCTAGCAGCTTGACCTCGCCGCTACGCCAGTTGCGCCATAAAAGTCGGAAGGCCAACATCATCATGCGCCTCCCTGCACCAGCTCACCCGCCGCCAACTCGATGCGTCTTTGGCACATACTCGCCAGGCGCTCTTCGTGCGTGATCAAAATCAGCGTCGTACCCTGCTCGCGATTGAGTTCAAACAAAAGTTCAATCACGCGCGCGCCGGTTGAGCTATCGAGGTTACCTGTAGGCTCATCGGCAAACAAAATACGCGGCTCACTGGCAAAGGCTCGTGCGATGGCGACGCGCTGCTGCTCACCACCAGAGAGTTGCTGGGGATAGTGTTGCAAGCGATGTTCAAGGCCTACACGCGCTAAAAACTGGCTGGCACGCTGACGCGCATCTTTTCGTCCGTGCAACTCCAGTGGCAACATCACATTTTCAAGCGCCGTAAGACCGGGCAACAACTGAAAGGATTGGAAAATAAATCCCACTTGCTGAGCGCGCACCTGGGCCCTGCCCTCTTCATCGAGCGAGGTGAGAGAAATCTGATTCAACAACACTTCTCCACTGGAAGGCGAATCCAATCCGGCCAGGATACCCAGCAACGTGGATTTCCCTGAGCCTGATGCCCCGGTGATGGCAAGGCTTTCACCCGCCATAATGGTCAGCGAAACATCCTTGAGAATGGTGAGTGATCCTGCCTGGGTCATCACCTCTTTTGACAGATGCCTGGCCTCAACCATAGTGACGGAATTGGCTGTCAGGGGTTTGTCCTGCAACACCGAGGTGTCTACTGCCTGGGTCATGCGCGCCTCACTTTAAAGGGAATAGCAATCAATTGAAGGGATACTCAGGGCTAAGCAAGTTCAGAGTCAAAATGGTTGACAATTCTTTACGGCATTCTGTGGCATTATGGCGATCACACACAGATCCTCATCGGAGATTTCCTTATGTTGCCGAGCAAGCTCCTGTCCCATGTACGCCGCTTTTTGCTGCTGTCGCTGCTGCTGTTTAGCGGTTTTTCGGTGGCATCTGAACCGCGTATTCTGGTGATGGGCGATAGCTTGAGTGCTGGCTATGGCATAGATTTCAAAGACGGCTGGGTAAACTTGCTGCAAGAGCGGCTGAGTTTGCAAACCCCCTATGGTGTCGTCAACGGCAGCGTGAGTGGCGAAACCACAGGCGGTGGACTGGCACGCCTGCCCGCACTGCTCAAGGAACACCAACCAGCAATTGTGATTCTCGAACTGGGCGGCAATGACGGTTTGCGTGGACATCCACTACCAGTCATGCGCGAGAACCTCAAAAAAATGATCGAACTCAGTCAAGCGGCCAACGCGCAAGTATTGCTGCTGGGAATGCAGATTCCACCCAATTATGGCCCTCGCTATACGCGCCTATTCCACAAAACCTATGTCGATCTATCGCAACAATATCAACTCAACTTCGTGCCTTTTTTTCTTGAAGGCGTGGGCGGCAACCCCGAGTTGATGCAAAGGGACGGTATTCACCCCACTGCCGACGCCCAGCCGTTGATGCTGGAGCATGTTTGGAAAGCACTGGAACCCATGCTGAAGCCCTAAGCGGGTGAGCAGCGCTTAAATTGCCTCAAGATACTCTACCAACAACTGCACCGATTTTTTTCCGCGATACTCATTCACATCCAAGCGATACGCCAGACGCGCCTTGCGCGTCTGGGCATTGGGCCAAGCGCTGAGATCCACGTTAAAGGCAATAGCATCCACCAGAGCCTGACCCTGCTCATCCAGCGAGAGCACCAATTTTAAATGCTTCTCGCCAACCAGGCGTTGCTGCTGAATATAAAACTCTCCATCAAACATTGGCTCGGGAAAATGCTGGCCCCAGGGAGAGGCATTGCGCAACAGCTCAACCAGTTCGAGAGAGAAATCCGCTGCGGCCAATTCGCCGTCACTCAATACCTGTGCCGCCAAATCAGCGTCATTGAGTTGCCTGCGCACTTCCTCATCAAAGGCGCGGCTAAATTCCGCAAAGTCTTCGCGCGAGATACTCAAACCCGCCGCCATGGCGTGACCGCCAAACTTTTGGATCAAATGCGGATTACGTGCCGCAATCGCATCAAGCGCATCGCGAATATGCAAACCTGGGATGGATCTGGCGGAGCCTTTTATCTCTCCCTCACTTGCTTCTGCAAACACAATGGTGGGGCGGTGATAGCGATCCTTAATACGCGACGCGAGAATACCAATCACACCCTGGTGCCAGGTTTCATCAAACAAACACAAACCCCAGGCAAGCTGCTCTTCAGACTCCGCCAACTTGTCCGCCATCATACCCAGCGCTTCCTGCTGCATGCCGGACTCTATGGCTTTGCGATCGCGATTGAGCTCGTCCAGCTGCAATGCCATCTCACGCGCAAGCGGCGGTGAATCGCACAACAAACATTGAATACCCAAGGACATATCATCCAGACGGCCTGCCGCATTTAACCGAGGGCCCAACGCAAAACCCAGGTCACTGGCAGTAAGCCTATGGGGTGCTTTGCCCGCCACTTCCAGCATCGCCATGATGCCAGGCCGGGCCACACCCGAGCGCATTCTTTGCAACCCCTGAGCAACCAAAATACGGTTGTTGTGATCCAGGGGCACCACATCGGCCACGGTTCCCAAGGCAACCAAGTCAAGAAAGCTCGCCATATTGGGTTCCTCAATACCCGATTCGGTGAACCAACCCATTTGGCGCAATTCCGCCCGCAGTGCGTTCATCACGTAAAAAATAACGCCCACGCCCGCGAGATGTTTGCTCGGAAAATCACAACCCGGCTGATTGGGATTGACGATCGCATCGGCATCAGGCAATTCAACACCCGGCAGGTGATGATCTGTTACCACGACGGCAATACCCAATTCACGGGCAGCGCGCACACCCTCGACGCTGGAAATGCCGTTATCCACCGTGATAATTAAATCCGGTTGCTGGGCCGCCGCGACTGCAACAATTTCTGGCGTCAAGCCATAACCGTATTCAAAGCGGTTGGGTACCAGGAAATCGACAGAAGGCAAACCCATAGCGCGCAGCGCAAGAACCGCCAGAGCGCTACTGGTTGCACCATCCGCGTCAAAATCTCCTATCACCAACACTCGCGCCTGCGCAACCACGGCGTCCGCCAACAAACTCACTGCTTGCGGCAGCCCTTTGAAAACCGGTCGAGCCAGATGCGCGAACTGGTATTGCAATTCTTCCGGCCGGGCAACACCTCTGGCTGAATAGATACGCTGCAAGAGCCCAGGCAGCTCACAGGGAAAAGGCAATTGGTTGGGAGCCTCGCGGCGTTTAATTGTTTTTTGCATAACATTATCAGCTGTATCAAATAAAAAAACGCTGCTTTGGCAAGAAACCAAAGCAGCGTCCAGAAGGCGACGGACAACCAGAATAAAGCTGAGGTTACCGGCGAATATTTGCTGCCATATACGCCTGAACCTTGGCAATATCCTGAGGCAATACCTCGTAACGCTCCTCACGCTCGAACAAATCTGCCATGTGGTGCGGCAGTGCAGGATCCTGCCCTTGCCCCGCTTTGCGCACAGCGTCAGGAAATTTGGCGGGATGAGCCGTAGCGAGACACACCATAGGAATATCCTGGCGACGACGGGTTTTACGCGCGGCTTCAACTCCAATAGCGGTGTGAGGGTCCAGCAGATATTCGGTGTTCTCATACATATCGCGAATCACCTGCACGGTAACTTCGTCGCTGACGCCGTAGCTGGTAAAAAGCTCTCGCGCTTTCGACAAAGCGGACTCAGACAACACCATTGCGCCAGATTTGAAGTCTTCCATCAGTTGACGAATCGCGTCGCCGTTACGACCATAAAGATCAAATAACATGCGTTCAAAGTTGCTCGACACCATGATATCCATACTGGGCGAAAGTGTGTGCTGCAACTGGTGTTTACTGTGGTCGTTGCTGCTGATGCAGCGATGCAAAATATCGTTGCTGTTGGTGCCAATCACCAACTGATCAATCGGCAAACCCATTTGCCTGGCAAGGTAGCCCGCAAAAATATCACCGAAGTTGCCCGTGGGCACCGAGAAAGCGATGGGACGGTGGGGCGCGCCCAGCGCCAAACCGGCGTAAAAATAATAAACAATCTGGGCCATAATGCGCGCCCAGTTGATTGAGTTTACTGCCACCAATTGACGCCCTTCCGGCAGGAAGGACTGATCACCAAAACTGGCTTTCACCATATTCTGGCAATCATCAAAATTACCTTCGAGCGCGATATTAAATACATTGGGTGCAAGCACACTGGTCATCTGACGACGCTGTACGTCTGACACGCGCTGGTGTGGATGCAAAATAAAAATATCGATATTGTCGCAACGGCGGCAGCCTTCGATAGCCGCAGAACCGGTATCACCAGAGGTCGCACCCATCACCACCACTTTTTGGTTGCGCTTTTTCAGCAGGTGATCGAGCAGGTGCCCGAGAAATTGCAAGGCAAAATCTTTAAACGCCAGGGTCGGCCCCTGGAAGAGTTCGAGAATCCATTCGTTGTGCGCGGTTTGCACCAGAGGCGCTATAGCATCGTGACGGAAGCTGCTGTAGGCCTCATCAATAATCGCTTTGAATTCTGTGTCACTAACTGCACCGGCAACAAAGGGTTGCATCACCTTAAACGCGAGTTCCTGATAAGAAAGACTCGCCCAGCTCGCAATTTCCTCGGCAGAAAATGTTGGCAGGGTTTCGGGGACATACAGGCCACCATCGGGAGCCAGACCCGTGAGTACCACTTCTTCAAAACTGAGTGCGGGCGCCTGCCCGCGAGTGCTGATGTATTTCACAATAATGTCTCGTGTTATTTCAGGGATTCCATGCGAATGCGCATCACTGGCGCACTGATAGAATCCAGGGCTTCAATTCGGTCTATGGCGGTTCCCAAGCGTTTTTCCAGTACGCGATTGGTGAGCAAAATCAAGGGCACCACTGATTCACCCTCACGCGCCTCTTTCTGAATCAGAGCTTCAATACTGATGCCATAATCGCTAAGAATGGTGGCCACCTTTGAGAGCACGCCCGGCTTATCATCAGCAGACATGCGCAAATAGTAAGCGGTTTCTACCTCATCTATCGGCAAAATAGTTTGTTCGGCAACAAAATCCGCGCCAAAGCCCAGGTAAGGTACGCGATGCTCCGGTTCAGCGGTAAGCGTGCGGGCCACATCGACGATGTCGCCCACCACCGATGAACCCGTGGGCTCAGCACCAGCACCTGCGCCATAGTAAAGCGTGGGACCAACCGCATCACCTTTGACAACCACCGCATTCATCACACCATCGACGTTCGCGATCAAACGTTTTTCCGGAATCAACGTAGGATGAACCCGCAGCTCAATACCCGCCTCTGTGCGACGAGCAATGCCCAGATGCTTGATACGATAGCCCAGCTCCTCGGCATAGGTCACATCCTCCGGCGTAATACGCGTAATACCCTCGGTAAACACCTTTTTGATTTCCAGCGGAATACCAAACGCGAGCGATGCCAGAATAACCAGCTTATGAGCCGCATCTATACCTTCAACATCAAAGGTAGGATCTGCCTCGGCATAGCCCAGCGCCTGAGCTTCTTTGAGTACATCCTCAAAAGCCCTGCCCTTGTCGCGCATCTCGGTAAGAATAAAATTACCTGTGCCGTTAATAATGCCTGCAAGCCATTCGATTTGATTAGCCGCCAAACCTTCGCGAATCGCTTTGATAATGGGTATCCCACCAGCCACCGCCGCTTCAAAGGCAACGGTCACACCCTTTGCTTTGGCAGCAGCAAAAATTTCATTGCCATGATGGGCAATTAACGCCTTGTTGGCGGTGATGACGTGTTTGCCATTGGCAATAGCTTTGAGCACCAGATCCTTGGCCACAGTAGTGCCACCAATCAGCTCAATCAGTATGTCCACGTCGGGATTATCAGCTACCGCGAAAATATCGCGGGTGACATTGAGCGAGGAGGTATCGCACTTGGGATTATTGCGGCGGGCACCCACTTGGACAATGCGGATTTCACAACCGGCGCGGGCGTTAATAATGCTGTGATTCCGCAGCAGGATATTGATAGTACCGCTGGCTACGGTTCCAAGACCGCAGATGCCTACATTAACCGGTTTTAACATGGATTCCTCGACGAAACTTACGCAAATAAAGAAGGTTGCCGCACAACAAAGGCGGCAACCTTACTGAGGCTGGAGTGGCGTGTCAATCGGCCCGCCACCGGGGGGATAAGACCTTAGATTCCGAGGCTGCGAGCCAGGTCAGCCGGAGGCAGGTAACCGGGCAAGAGTTTGCCATCCGGGAACCAGAGGGCGGGTGTTCCATTGACGCCCAACTTGCCTCCCAACTCGAAATCAGCGGCCACCGGGTTGTCATCGCAGAGTTCGATCTTGTAGGGCTCCATATTCTTGAGCGCTGTCAGGGCTTTCTGCTTATCCTCGGCACACCAGGCGCCGATCAGCTTATCGGCCGAGTCGCTGGGAATACCAGCGCGAGGATAGGCCAGGTAGCGAATTTCTATACCCAAATCGCTGTAGCCCGGCAAGGTCTGCCCACCTTCTTCATAGGAGTCAATCTGGCGGTGCAGCAAGCGGCAGTAACCGCAGTCAATATCGGTAAACACGTACACCACCGCCTTGGTTTCACCTTTAGGCTTGAACACGATGCTTTGCTTGGGATCCAGCTTCGCCAACCACTCCTTGCGCTCCGCCACAACGGCTGGATCTTCAAACCGGGAAAAGCCGCCCGCGTCAATATTGAAGATTTCGCCGGTGATAAACTTGTCGCCCTCGGGTGTTACATAGATCATCGGGCCACCGGTGATCTGCACCTGGTAGAGTCCCGCAATAGGAGACGGACGCGGCTCGCCAAAGGGCAGCTCGGGGCGCGCCTGCTTGAGTTTCTCCAAAATCTGGGCCTCTGGCCCTTTGGGCACCACCAAAGGCGCCTGTTGGGCCATTAACGACCCGGGAACCCAGGCGAGTGAGGCACCCAAAAGCAATATTTTCAAAGAAGACTTCAACATAGTCATTTCCATCATCAAGTTGGCGATAAACCACACTAGCCCCGAGGGTGATGCTCGGCGTGAGCAGACTTCATCCGCGCCTTGGCAATGTGGGTGTAAATCTGAGTGGTCGATAAGTCACTGTGGCCCAGGAGCAGCTGCACTACGCGCAAATCGGCTCCGTGATTCAGCAGATGAGTAGCAAAGGCGTGGCGCAGGGTGTGGGGCGAAAGCGGCTTGTCTATACCGGCCACCCCGGCCCAATGCTTGATCCGGTGCCAGAAGGTCTGGCGCGTCATCGGTTGGCCGCGAACACTCGGGAAGACTATCTCATCAGGGCAATTATGCAAGAGCAGCGGGCGCGCTTCGCGTAAATAGCGTGCCAACCAGCGGCCCGCCTCTTCCCCCATGGGCACCAGGCGTTCCTTACTGCCCTTACCCAACACCCGCACAACATGTTGACGCAGGTTGACTTGCGACAGCGTCAAGCCCACCAACTCACTAACCCTAAGACCACAGGCGTAGAGCAATTCCAACATGGTTTTATCACGCAAACCCACCGGATCTTCGATATCCGGCGCCGCGAGTAAGGATTCAACATCCGCTTCACTCAGTGACTTGGGCAAGGCCCTCGGCAATTTGGGGCTTTTAATCAAGGCCAAGGGGTTTTCTTGTATAAGCCTTTCGCGCACCAGATAGCGACAGAGTCCGCGTAAACAGGAAAGAAAACGGGCAGTCGAGCGACTGGAATAGCCCTTTTCATGGCGCAAGGCGAGGTAAGCAAGTACCTGACCAGACGAAAGCTGTAACAGCTCCCCCGCTTGAGACTGCAACCAGGACGCAAAACTCCACAGGTCTTGCCGATAGGCGTCCAGCGTGTGCTGGCTTAACCCTTTTTCAACCCACACCGCATCGAGATACCGCTCTAATAGAGCTTCTGTAGCGGGCGAAAGTGAGGGATTGGAGGGCATGAGGCAAACTCGCTAAACGACAGGGCTCAGACACTCGCCAGAGCGAAAGATTCGCCCTAATGAAAAGCCTGGCCCTCATACAAAAAAACCAGCGTGTCACCACGCTGGTTTTTTTCGATCAAGATCAAACAGCAATCAAGACAGTTTTTCTTTGATACGCGCTGCTTTACCGGTCAGGTCACGCAGGTAGTAGAGCTTGGCTTGGCGCACGTCGCCGCGACGCTTCAGTTGTACACTATCAATCTGCGGTGAGTGAGTTTGGAAGGTACGCTCAACGCCCACACCGTGAGAGATTTTGCGCACGGTAAAGGCAGAGTTGAGGCCGCGATTGCGCTTGGCAATGACTACGCCTTCGAAGGCCTGCAGACGCTCGCGGTTACCTTCTTTTACTTTTACCTGCACTACTACTGTGTCACCGGGAGAGAATTCAGCAACACTGGCTTTGAGTTGCTCGTTTTCAATCGCCTGGATAAGAGGGTTCTTGCTCATGGATATGCTCCTGGGAGTCTATAGCTTCACAGCTAGAGTTTGTCGTTTTCAAGGTCCCGACGAAAAGCCGTCAGCAGCGCCTGCTGCTCCTCGGTTAAATGCATTTTTTGCAATAAGTCTGGCCGTTTTAGCCAGGTTCGGCCCAGCGACTGCTTGAGTCGCCAGCGTCGAATCTCTTGGTGGTTACCCGAGAGTAAAACATCGGGTACCCGCATTCCGTCGAATACTTCAGGGCGCGTATAGTGAGGGCAATCGAGTAGCCCGTCAACAAAAGAGTCCTGCGCCGCTGACTCGGCATGATTGAGCGCACCGGGCAAAAGCCGTGTCAGCGCATCAATCAGCACCATGGCGGGTAGCTCGCCGCCACTTAATACATAGTCGCCAATGGACCATTCTTCATCGACAAGGGTTTGCAGCAACCGCTCATCTATACCTTCGTAGCGACCGGCGACCAGAATCATGGATTCGTGGCTGGCCAGTTCAACAACCCCGCCCTGATCCAAGGTTCGCCCCTGGGGCGAAAGGTAGATCACCTTGGCCGAAGTGCCTGCCCACTGTTTGGCTGCCTCTATGGCATCGCGCAGCGGCTGAACCATCATCACCATGCCCGGCCCGCCCCCGTAAGGACGATCGTCAACAGTGCTGTGCCTGTCTGAAGTAAACTGGCGTGGATTCCAACACTCAATCGCAATCAACCCCAGCTTGACCGCGCGGCTGGTGATGCCCGACTGAGTAATCGCCGCGAGCATCTCCGGAAAGAGCGTAATCACCGCGATTCTGCGAGGAGCCACTTCGGGCTTATCCCGCGAATCCTTGGGTTCTTGCTCGAAAGTCACCGGGATACCCCGCACAAAGCACTAAAATTCCGGGTCCCAATCAACCCGCATTTCCCCTGCCACCAAATCCACCGAGAGCACAAACTGCTCCGGGACGTAGGGGATAAGCCGCTCACGCTGATCAAGGCACTCGCCATCCGGGCTGACTACAAGCACATCGTTGGCGCCTGTCTCCAGGATCTTGCTGATCCGCCCCAGACGACTCTGCTGGCCTTGGTAAACGCTGATCACCGCCAGGCCTTGCAACTGGCTCCAGTAGTAATCCCCCGCTTCCAGTTGGGGCAGCTGATTCTCATCCACGGCTATATCGACACCGGTATAAGTCGCTGCCAGATCGCGATCATCAACACCCTTGATGTGCGCAACAAAACCCTTGCCGTGAGGGCGGGCTTCGTCAATCTCGACAGGCTTTACGCCGTGAGCGGTTTTGAGAAACCAGGGAGCATAACTAAATACATCTTCCGGGTTTTCGGTGTAGGAATGGATTTTGACCCAACCCTTGATACCGTAAACCGCCGTAATACGCCCAACGTTCACCAGACTTGATGGTTTGGAAGACATCGGGCGCTCCAGCCATTAGGCTGCTTTTTGGCTGTCTTTAACCAGCTGAGCTACGCGCTCGCTCAGTTGTGCGCCCTGACCCACCCAGTGTTGCAGGCGATCGTTGTCGATACGCAAACGCTCTTCCTGACCACGGGCAATCGGGTTAAAAAAGCCAATGCGCTCGATAAAACGACCATTGCGCGCGCTGCGGCTGTTGGTAACGGTCAGGTGATAAAAAGGACGGGCTTTTGAACCACCGCGTGACAGACGAATAGTGACCATTGAGGTTTTCTTCCTGTAATTTCAAATTGGGCGCCGCCGAAAAAGTGGCGGCACATGTGTTAAGCAATCGTTAGTCACAGGCAAGCCACAGGCAAGCCATGCGAAAGGCGCGGTATTCTAAGGGAAAGGATTGGCTTTGTATAGCCTTGATATTCCAGCCTTTTACTAAGCCTTTGGCCCTGCTGCCAGGTCCGAAAAACGGCTCCGGGCTGCCAGCGGAATGGGCTGACTGATACCGGGCAAACTGATGCTCTCGCGGGAAATTTGGATAAGGCTTTCGTCGATCAACCCTTCACCAAAGTGATAGATAGTATCGAACTGGCCCTGGCTTGCCCTCTCATCATAAGCCGCAGCTTGAGCGCGGGTTTGTTCGCGCCTGGAACGATAATCGGCCAGCTGGCTGGCGGTGTAGCGATTTTCCAACAGAGTTTCGGTCAGCCTCGGCGACAAAACCACGCCCGTGGCATTGTTGCCACCAAAACCCTTGGAGTTAAGGAAGGCCAGCTCTACCGGCTTGTCGCGCCTATCCTGATCGCGGGTGGAAATCTGCAAGCGCGCCTGGACAACGTCATCAGCCACCTTGTCGATGGTTTTGATTCCAGGCACCCAACCGTAACGGAAAACACCCAAGCTGGTGATCAGTTGCTCGCCACTCGCCGCCGAAAGTGAATGCCCCACATAGGCTTTAACCGCCGCCAAGGGCCAATTCTCTATTCCAAAAACCTGAGCTACCTGATCAAAAATCTGGGATTCGGTTACCCGGTTTTGTGGCGTGCTTGAACCGTGTGCCTGGATCATCGACGCATTGCGCACCAGATCTTCTCCCACCAAGGCGCAAGCCGAAGCTACCGCTTTGGCCATGGTGATATAGTTGCCCGGCCCGGGCGCTGAAATGGACTTTTTGAACCCGTCTGCATTAATGAAAACATCAGTAACCGCCCCGTGAATATCTGCGCCCAGCTCCAGGGCCAGGGCATCATCCATCAACACCACGTACTGGCTGGCTTCAGCCATGGTAAACCCGCAGTTTTCGCCAAACGGACGACTTGAACGTCGAGAGTCCGTTGTCTCGGCGCCATCGAGCTTTTTGAGTTTTTCTTCGCTGGCCAGGGCGCCCATGGTGGCATAGCCATCGATAATTTCCGGCAGGATCGGCGCCTCGGCGTTACCCACCACCGCCACCCGGCAGCGGCCGCTGACGATATCCTCCACCGCTGCACGCAGGTTATAGAGAAAAGAGGCGCAGGCCCCAACAACAGACCCGGTATGGCCGAGGCTACCCAGGATATAGGCATTGACGAAATCTGCTGGCATGGTGTTGAGCCCCAGCGGGCACTGTTTAGTGGTCACCCTCCCACCCCGCAACCTGGCTTGCAGCAGACCACCAAATCCGTCTTGGTCCATCTGGCTCATCACATTGCCAGCGTAAACGCCTATCTCATCTGCCTTGACCGCATCCGCAATGGTCTGCCAGGAGATGCCAATAGATTGCACCGCATCGGACGCGCCCACAACCGCCAACTGCAGTGCGCGCGGGTGAAAGTGAGAGTTGTACAGCGAACCCGGATCAAAGCCCGAGGGCAACTGCCCGGCAGACTTGACCGGCAATTCACGGTAACTGTCGAGCTTGACTTCAAGACTGCCTGAGAGACTGATACGCACCCTACCCGCTTCCAGCTCTTCCAGCTCCCAGCCCTGCGGCAGAGGTTCGGGCAAGTCGCGGCGGCTCAACTCAAACACCAACGGGGCTCCTGCACCACCGAGGGTGGCGGACTTTTGCCAGTGAGCCGCATCCACGTCAAAAAAAGTCTTTTCGATACGCCTGACCAGGGTGCCATCAAGCACCTGTTGGCCGAAGGTTTCAGCAACCTGAGCTTGGCTATACGACAAGTCCGATGAATCGCGGTATTCACCCTGCTCCCATTTGACCAGGCCCATAAGCACAGCCAGTGCGGCCAGCGTCTGTTCACGCTCATTAGTCGACAAACTCTCCAACACCATACGCTTATAGGCCTGATGACCCGAGCTGCGTCCGGCGGCGTTAAAACCACCAAAACCAACAATAACGGGCAAGCGAGAAAGCGAAGAATTGGGCATGCACAGAACTCCGAACTGGGGAATGGGTAAACGGCTGTCAGTGTAGGGCCATACCCCAATAAAATCTTTGATTATTTGGCCATATTAAGTGGTAAATTGGCCAAAAGGAGGAATCCATGGCGCCAACCAATCCGATCAACATCCGCTTTTTACTCTGCGATCAAATGCTCGTGACCAGCAGTGCCCTGCCGATGGAAATGCTCTTGGCAGCAGAGAGCCGAGTCATCAGCCAGCACCCTAACCGCGACAAACGCCTGGAAATAGCCAGCGTTGCAAGCGGCTGCACGTCCGTTACCACTCGCATCGGTTTGCAATGGACCGCTGATTACTCCACGGACGACCTGACACCGTGCGACCTGGTATACATACCCGGACTCTGGCGCAATCCTCGCCCAAGTATCAAACGTCATCCGGATATTCTTCATTGGCTCCAGGTGCAACACCAAAATGGCGCCACATTGGCGGCGGTAGGCACAGGCTGCTGTTTTCTTGCGGAAGCGGGATTACTTGATGGCAAGGTTGCCACCACACACTGGCATTACTTCGATCAGTTCCAGCAGGATTACCCCAAAGTGTTACTCAAGCGTCAGCACTTTATTACCCGCGCCGGAAATCTTTACTGTGCCGCCAGCGTCAATTCGCTTGCTGACTTGACGGTCTATTTTATTCAGCGGTTATTCGGCAAAAGTGTGGCCAGCCACGTGGAGCGCCACTTCTCCCACGAAATTCGCCGAGCCTACGACACCAGTGTATTTTTTGAGGCGGAGCGCAACCCTCATCCGGATGAAGAAATCATCCAGATTCAAATCTGGTTGCAGGACAATTACCAAAAAGACATTCACTTTCCCGATCTCGCTGAACGATTTGGCATGAGCCAAAGAACACTGAACCGCCGCTTTAAGCTGGCGCTGGGAAAAACACCACTGGAATATCTACAAGAGGTGCGCCTTGACAGCGCAAGAGACTTATTAAAAACCACCAATCTTTCAGTCGGTGAAGTCGCCGACAAAGTGGGTTATCAGGACACAGGCTACTTTACCAGCCTATTCAGAAAAAGCCTGTCAACAACCCCCAGCGCCTATCGCGCCACCGTACGGGGAAAATTGTTTCGACCACAATAAAATGTCAAAAGCAAAAAGCCACGCAGTGACAGTACACGCGTGGCTTCTTGGAACTAACAATTAACAAGGCCGGCTTTACGCCGCCGCAGAATCCTTGTTATCGACGGCAGTCAAACGGCCTGGCTCGCTACTGACAATCGGAATCTGGCGAGGCTTCATGGCCTCTGGAATGACGCGTTGAAGCTCAACATGAAGCAAGCCATTTTCATAGCGCGCTGACTGCACCTGAACATGGTCTGCCAGCTGGAATCGTCGTTCAAAGCTACGCGCCGCGATGCCTTGATGCAAATAGGTTCGCTGAGTTTCTTCCGCCGCTTTACTACCGGTGACCGTTAGCAAATTTTGATTGACTTCAATAGAGATTTCACTGGGATCAAAGCCCGCAACTGCCATGCTGATACGGTACTGATCTTCGCCGGTGAGTTCGATATTGTAAGGTGGGTAACTGGGCTGGCTTTGCTCACTACGAGACAAGTTATCCAACAAATTGGCCATACGATCAAAACCGATGGCGGAGCGATACAGGGGAGATAAATCGAAATTACGCATAGCTATATCCTCAATAGAGCAATATAAAAAGTGACTCATCGTTAGATCGAGTCGATTAGGATTTACGGACCTCGTCGAGCGTCCGTGTAACCTATATGAGGACAGACAAATACCTTTCAAGTCCACGATAAAAATTATTGTGGAAAAATTTGTGCAAGCGCCTCATGCAACTCCGGATATAGGAATCTAAAGCCACTGGCGGTCGCCGCCTTGGGCACTACCCGTTGACTGGCCAACAAAACCTCATCAGCCATTTCCCCAATCACCAGGCGCAATAGCGGTGCAGGCATGGGGAATATTGCTGGACGGTGCAATGCTTTACCGAGCGCGTGTGCAAAGGCTCTGTTGGTTAGGGGTTCAGGTGCAACACCATTGACCGCGCCACTGAGACTGTGTGTTTCCAGGCAGTGAACGATAAGCCGTACCAGATCCGCACGATGAATCCAAGACATCCACTGGTGCCCCGCCCCCAAAGGCCCACCAAGCCCGAAACGAAACGCGGGCAACATGGCTGCCAAAGCTCCACCTCCTTGATCCAAAACAACACCTATACGCAACAGACAAAGTCGACTCCCCATGTCAACAAAGCCATGCGCTGCCAGCTCCCAATCGCGGCACATTTGCGCGCCAAACCCTGAGCCTGCTGGCGCCGATTCATCGAGCAGTTTGTCGCCAGCGTCACCGTAGTAGCCAATTGCACTTGCACTAATGACCGTACGCGGTGCAATTCCCTTTGCGCGAAAATGGGAAACGAGATGCCGGGTAAGGCCCACTCTGCTTTCAAGCATTCGCGCTTTGCGCACTGAGTTCCAGCGGCCACCGGCCAGCGGTTCCCCGGCCAAATTGACCAATCCCTCGTAGGGGATGTCAGGCAACATCTCGATATCGGAAACAACACGGGTTTCATCCCCCAAAAGCGACTGAGCTTTGGCCGGATCACGTGCGATGACCACCAGACGATAACCCGCCCTCACAAGCTGAGGACACAGTTGTTGGCCAATAAAACCCGTGGCGCCCGTAACAATCAGGTGCCCTTTGCTTGTGGTTGTGGTTTTATCCGTGCTCATACTCACCTCCACCCTGCTCGTCAATGGCTAAGTAAATACCCCTAGGGCTTGACTAAGTTCGAACAACCCAGAGGTTTAGATCAAAATCTTTGGTCAACAGCGAAAAATGTTATTAAGAATTTTAACCTTCCGACCTTGATAATCGCCCTTGCCCGGCCAATAGTAGTAGTGAGATGGCACAAGTCGTTTGGCGATATAACTCCCAGCATTTAATGCCACTCTTTCATAGTTGCTAAGGAGGTAGATGAATGAAACCCGCCGTTGATGTAATTTACCGCGATCTTGACGCTTCTGCTGCACTCAACGAAGTTATTTCAAAAAAGGTCGAAAAACTGTCTCGCTTTACTGACCAAATTCTTCATAGCCGCGTTGTCCTTGACATCCCCCACAACCACAAGCACAAAGGTAAACAATACCGCGCCTCGATTGAGCTGGATCTGAAAGGCCATCCCATTGCGATTACTCAGGATGATGAAAATATTCACCTTGCAGTAAAAAGTGCTTTTCTCTCGGCCGAGCGTAAAGTGAAACAATTAACGGCGAAGCAGAGAAGTCTTCGTCAAACCCACTAGCCTAAAATTGGGGCAAAAAAAAAGCCGAACACCAGGTTCGGCTTTTCACTTAAGGCTCTTCTCACTTAAGGCTCTTCTCACTTAAGGCTCTTCTCACTTAAGGCTCTTCACTTAACCAGCACAAGTTAATTCGCTTTTGATGCAGCCAAGCGCTCGTTCTTTTTCGCAATCAACGAGTTCAAGTTGCTCAACGATTGCAAGTGGCTGTAAATCAGTTCCAACCCATCGCGTTTGAAGAGATCCACAATTGCCTCGTCACTGATTTCCTTAAGCTTTTCGCGGCGGACAGCAAAAAAGCCTGAAAGGCTCATATTGGCTTCTTCGTGATCTTTGAAGGTAATGCTGGCTTGCATGGGCTCAAGCACTTTCAACTCTGCCAGCTTATTACAGAAAACACGCGTCATCTCAGAACGCATTTGATAATCCTTAAGAAATTCCACAACCTCCTTCAAATGGCTGCTTTGCTCGCCACCTTCGTCAAACAAACGCAGGCCCCGCTGGCCAGTAGGATCTATTGCTGGACTGGCTTCATCGACACAAACGGTCAAGGTATCAGAATCCTTGGCACCAGCGAGCACAAAAGGATATCGACGAATAAATGCCGGAATATAGCGTGCGGGAATCAGCTTTTTGTCATTGAGCATGAGGTTTTCACCCTCTTTGAGCCCCATAACAGCAAGAGGAATAAACTCACCCTCTGTTTGCGTTGCAGAAAAAATCACAGGATATTCCGCCGCTGCAAACGGAATCTCGGTTGCCAGCAAAGGAACAGAAATCAGATGGCTAACAAATTCAAAATTATCAACGGCCACGGACCAGCCAAGGTGCTTCTGCGAGAGCGGTTGAATATTGTCGTAAATCAGGAGTTGCTTGGTCACAATCATACCTCTTGTTATTGTCACAGGACTGGCCTGTCGTTGGAAAAGAGGCGCCAATGGTAGCACTTTAATGGTTTGCTGCCATCAGAAAATAGGGACAAAGAGGAGGGAAAGAAAATGGTCGGAACGGCGGGATTTGAACCCACGACCCCCACACCCCCAGTATGGTGCGCTACCTGGCTGCGCTACGCTCCGACGCGAGAAATGCACTGTTTTGCAGTGCAGCGGGGCCAGATTGCGCTAGCCCCGCGAGGGATCGGCATAATACCGCAAATCGTTTTGAATGCAAGGGTCAAAAACCAAGGAAGGGAGTTTTATTTGGATTTCAACAACGCCAGTAATTGTTCAAGATCGTTGATCATTTGATGGACCAACTGATTGAACTGCGAACTGTCGTCCTGGGTAGTTTCACTGGTCATCTGTAGCCGAGCACCACCAATGGTAAACCCTTGGTCGTAAAGCAGGCTGCGAATCTGGCGGATGGTTAACACATCCTGACGCTGATAATAGCGACGGTTACCGCGACGCTTGACAGGCTTGAGCTGCGGGAACTCCTGCTCCCAATAACGCAACACGTGAGGCTTCACAGCGCAGAGCTCGCTGACCTCACCGATCGTAAAATAACGCTTGCCGGGAATAACCGGCAATTCGTCGTTATGACTTGGTTCCAGCATAGGCTTCTACTCGGGCCTTGAGTTTTTGTCCGGGACGGAAAGTGACCACACGGCGAGCACTAATGGGTATTTCCTCGCCGGTTTTAGGATTGCGACCGGGTCGCTGGCTCTTGTCGCGCAAATCAAAATTGCCAAATCCCGACAACTTGACCTGTTCATTGTTTTCCAAGGCGCGGCGAATCTCTTCAAAAAAGAGTTCCACAAGCTCTTTGGCCTCGCGTTTATTGAGGCCAAGATCCTCGTAGAGTTTCTCGGCCAAATCTGCTTTGGTCAGAGCACCATCCGACATAATTATTATCCCTATCTGAGGGTGGCAGCGAAATTTTCCTCCAGATGGCCAATAACACTAGCTACGGAGGCGTTAATCTCATCCTCGGTAAGAGTGCGTGATGGATGCTGAAAGGTCAACCCCATAGCCACACTTTTTCTATGTGGATCAATACCTTTGCCCATATAAACGTCAAATACCTTTAAGTCTGACAAGCAGTTTCCCGCCTGGGATTTCACGGCACGAAGGAGATCCTCAGCGGGTAAATCACGATTCACCAACAAGGCCAGATCGCGGCGCACCTCGGGGAAACGAGATAGGGGCGAAAAGACCGGGATACGCCCTCTGAGGAGACCTTCCAGACGAACCTCAAAGAGAAAGACCGGCTGAGGGATATCCAATTGCTGCTGAAGACTTGGGTGCAAGGCCCCGACAAGCCCCAGGAGTTCATCCTTGCGGTAGATACCCGCCGTTTGACCGGGGTGCAAAGCGGGATGGCTCGCGGGCGCAAAACTGAATGCAGACTGGTCGCCGGTGATAGCCAAGATCGCTTCCAGGTCACCCTTGATGTCGAAAAAATCCACTGCCTCAGCCGTGTTGGCCCAGCTTTCAGGGGCTCGGCTACCGTAGATCAACCCCGCTAACATGGGTTCTTGCAGCAAACCTGCCTCCTGGGGCACGAAGCGCAAGCCTGACTCAAACAAACGCACCCGAGTCTGTTGGCGATTGAGGTTATGGCGCAGCACACTGACCAACCCAGGCAATAAGCTGGTGCGCATCACCGCCATATCAGCGCTGATAGGATTGCGCAGGCTCACCGGTGTCAGCTGGGGGTCGAACAAGGCCGACAATTTTGGTTCGATGAAGCTATAAGTAATGGCTTCCTGATAATCCCGCGCAATCAGTTGGCGTCTTAGCAGCGGCAGGCCGAGCTTGGCTTCCGGTCGAGCCTCTATCTCCAGCGGTGCTGCCAGGCTGCGCGTAGGCAGGCGATTGTAGCCATAGACCCGCGCCAGCTCTTCGAGCAAATCCGCCTCAATCGCGATATCGAAGCGATAGCTGGGGACGACAAACGTCCAGCCTTCAGGGGTGGTGTTAAGCAACTTCAGGCCCAGACGGGTCAGGATATCCAGCACCTCCTCATCCGCAATCACCAGGCTCAAGCCGCTCAAAATACGGGCCTTGCGCAGGCTCACCTCGCGCTCTTTGGGCAAATCCTCATTGCTCACATGCACCACCGGGCCAGCTTCGCCGCCCACGATATCCAGCAGCAACTGCGTAGCCCGCTCAATGGCCTCAACTTGCAGTTGATAATCCACGCCCCGCTCGAAGCGGTGGGATGAATCCGTGTGCAGGCCGTAGGAGCGAGCGCGACCAGCAATGGCCAAGGGATTGAAAAAGGCACTCTCAAGAAAAATATCGCGGGTTTCGCTACTGACAGCACTGGCCTTGCCGCCCATGACACCAGCTATGGCCAGAGGCCCATGCTGATCAGCAATCACCAGAGTGTCAGCGTTGAGCTTGATCTCCTGCTCGTCCAGGAGCGTCAGCTGCTCTCCCTGCCCCGCCAGACGCACCTGAATACCGCCCTGCAATTTACTCAGGTCAAAGGCATGCATGGGCTGGCCCAGCTCAATCAACACAAAGTTGGTGACATCTACCACCGCATCAATGGAACGCAAACCCGAGCGCACCAGCTTGTCTTGCAGCCAGGCTGGGCTGGGGCGGGAAATATCAATATTGCGGATTACCCGACCCACATAGCGACTGCACGCGGCACCCGCCTGAAGGCTGACGGGAAAGGTGTCCTGATTGCTGGGGGCAATAGGGTTTATAGGCGGCGCGGAAACAGCAACGCGGTTAAGCACACCCACCTCGCGCGCCAGACCTTTCAGGCTGAGGCAATCGCTGCGATTGGGGGTTAAATCCACCTCAATGAGCTTGTCATCAAGATTCAAGTAATCGCGCAGGTTGGCGCCGACAGGTGCATCAGCGGGTAACTCCCAAACACCTGAGTCATCATCGCCCGCTTTGAGTTCGGTTTGGCCACAGAGCATGCCGAAGGATTCCACGCCGCGCAGCTTGGCTTTCTTGATGTGGAAGTCGCCCGGCAACTGCGCCCCTATGGTCGCAAAAGGCACCTTGATGCCAACTCGGGCATTAGGTGCGCCGCAAACCACCTGAACCGCACCCTCTGGCAAACCTGCCACCTGACATACACGCAACTTGTCCGCATCGGGATGCTGCTCGCAAACGACTATTTCACCCACAATAACGCCGGTGAAATCGCCTGCAACCGCTTCAACGGCATCCACTTCCAGGCCCGCCATGGTCAACTGGGCCACCAATTCGTCGGTGCTAATGGCGGGGTTAACCCACTCGCGCAACCAGGATTCACTGATTTTCATAATTCGTTTAGTCCCCAGGCTGGGCATCTGAACCCAACCAAATTCTTCGCGTTACCGCCCTAAAGGCCTCGGTGTTTTTTCGGAGCAACTGCACCAACTGGTTTAAAACTGTTTCAGAAAGCGCAGATCATTTTCAAAAAACAAGCGCAAATCGTTGACGCCGTAGCGCAACATCGCCAACCGCTCAACACCCATGCCAAACGCAAAACCTGTGTAGGTCTCTGGATCAACACCGCTGGACTTAAACACCTCCGGGTGCACCATGCCGCATCCACCCACTTCCAACCAGCCAGTGTTTTTACACACGCGACAGCCCTTGCCACGACACTGGGTACACTGAATGTCCATCTCTGCCGAAGGCTCGGTAAAAGGAAAATAAGACGGACGGAAACGCACGGGCACATCTGCCTCGAAAAATGCTTTCAGAAACTGATCCATGGTGCCTTTCAAATCCGCAAAGCTGATGTCTTTATCAACCACCAGCCCTTCAACCTGATGAAACATCGGCGAGTGGGTCATGTCGGAATCGCAGCGATACACGCGTCCCGGACAAATCACCCTTATTGGCGGTTGCTTGTTTTCCATAGTGCGCACCTGCACCGGCGAGGTATGAGTGCGCAACACATGGGTATCATCCACATAAAAAGTATCGTGCATCGCGCGAGCTGGATGGTGCGAGGGAATATTCAACGCTTCAAAATTATGGTAGTCGTCCTCAATCTCCGGGCCGACCTCAACGTTATAACCCACCGCCGCAAAAATCTCTTCAATACGCTGCAAAGTACGCGTCACCGGATGCAAACCACCAGCCCCCAAACCGCGCCCAGGCAAGGTCACATCCACAAGCTCACTGGCAAGCTTGGCATCAATCGCCGCCTGCTCCAGCAACACTTTGCGCGCACTCAACGCCTCTTGCACCGCGTCTTTAGCCTTATTGATCTCCGCACCCGCCACCGGACGCTCCTCAGGCGACAAGCCACCCAAGTTTTTCATCAGCGCGGTGATATGCCCCTTTTTACCCAAGTAATCCACACGCACCGCTTCCAGCGCAGCGAGATCCTGAGCATCAGCAACAACTTTGAGCGCCTCTTGCGTCAGCGCAACGAGATTTTCCATGAAACCATCCAAAAAATATTTATCGCCCGCACTTGATGCAAGCACAGAGGTTCGGCGGGTGTATACCACTACAGCAACCCTCGCGTCAGGGATGACGCGAGGGAGCTACAGGGATGTATTCACCGCGTTTGCTGTAGTGGTATACACCCGCCGAACCGGTCTTAGAAAATTTATCAAAATAAAAAAGGGGAAGAACCAAAGCCCTTCCCCTTTTCATCGCATCACAAAAACCCTCACGGGCCTTCGGTTGTTGGACGATTAAGCAGCCAGAGCTGATTTAGCCTTCGCAACAACAGCAGCAAAAGCTGCTTTATCGTATACCGCCAAATCGGCCAATACACGACGATCCAAAACGATGCTCGCCTTCTTCAAACCAGCAATCAACTGGCTGTAGGACAAGCCTTCAGCGCGCGATTGGGCATTGATACGAGTAATCCACAGAGCGCGGAAGTTACGCTTTTTAACGCGACGGTCGCGATAGGCGTACTGACCGGCTTTGATAACCGCCTGTTTGGCAACACGGAATACGCGTGAACGCGCACCGTAGTAACCCTTGGCAGCTTTTAATACTTTCTTGTGACGACGACGCGCCTCTACACCACGTTTAACACGGGCCATTTTTCAATCCTCTTAATCTGATACCAAAACTCGTTAAGCCAAGGGTTAGCTGGCACGGAACATGCGATCAATTCTTGGAGCGTCAGCAGCATCGATGATGCTGGTGCCGCGCAATTGACGCTTGCGCTTGGTAGTCATCTTGGTGAGGATGTGGCTCTTGTTAGCGTGCTTGAACTTGTAGCCCGCTGCGGTCTTCTTGAAGCGCTTGGAGGCGCCACTGTGTACTTTAGCTTTGGTTGCCATGGAAAAAACTCCGCATTTTGCATTGATAATTTGCAACACCGCTTGCGCTGACCAAACACGAAACTACCGTGTGTGGCGATGCTGCTTTATAAAATAACCAAAGGCAGCTAAAAGCCCGGTTACTTTTTCTTTTTCGGGGCGATAACCATAGTCAGCTGACGACCTTCCATTTTTGCCGCCTGCTCTACGGTGCCCATTTCCGCCAGGTCTTTCTCGATGCGCTGCATCATCTCCATACCAAGTTCCTGGTGGGCAAGTTCGCGGCCGCGGAACTTAAGCGTTACCTTGGCCTTGTCCCCGTGTTCAAGGAAACGTATCAGGTTGCGTAGTTTGACCTGATAATCCCCCTCTTCCGTCCCTGGTCGAAATTTCATCTCTTTAATTTGCTGCTGCTTTTGCTTTTTCTTGGCAGCGGCTTTGGTCTTCTTAATCTCAAACAGGTGCTTGCCGTAGTCCATGATCTTACAAACTACGGGGTCGCTATCTGCAACTATCTCCACCAGATCAAGAGTGGCGGCCTGAGCCTGGGCAAGCGCGTCAGTCAGGCTAACTATGCCCACCTGGGTGCCTTCGGCATCGATCAGGCGGACTTGTTTGACGTCAATTTGATCGTTAATCCGCGGTTTTTTGGTATTACCTTTATTCGCGGCAGCGGTATCTCGTTTGATAGTTGTATCTCCAATTCGTTAATAAAAAAGCCCGAAGTTTAACGACTTTTACGCGCCACATCAGCGGCCAAAAGGTCGATAAAGGCTTCGAGGCTCATGACGCCCAGGTCCTTCCCATCTCGGGTACGCACCGCAAGTGATTGATTTTCAACCTCTTTATCGCCAACCACGAGCAAATAGGGAACGCGCTGGAGCGTGTGCTCGCGGATTTTAAAGCCGATCTTCTCGTTTCTCAAGTCCGCAATGATACGGAAGCCTTTATCGCGCAAGGCTTTTTCGACCAGACGGACGTAATCAGCCTGGTTATCGGTGATATTGGCGACAACCGCCTGCACCGGCGACAGCCACACCGGGAAAGAGCCCTCGTAGTGCTCGATGAGTATGCCGAGGAAGCGCTCAAACGAGCCAAGGATGGCGCGGTGCAGCATCACCGGGCGCTTGCGCGCGTTGTCATCCGCGACATATTCCGCATCCAGGCGTTCGGGCAGCACATAGTCCAGCTGGATGGTGCCGCACTGCCAGGAGCGACCGAGCGCATCCTTAATTTGATATTCGATCTTAGGTGCATAGAAACCTCCCTCACCTGGCAATTCTTCCCATTCAAGACCTGCCGCCTGCAACGCTTTACGCAGATCGCCTTCGGCTTTATCCCAGAGTTCGTCCGATCCAGCACGCTTTTCTGGACGCAAAGATAACTTCACGGCAATATCCGAAAACCCAAAATCATCGTAAACGGATTTCAGCATTCTATTGAACGAAGCTACCTCTTCGACTACCTGCTCATCGGTACAGAAAATGTGCGCATCATCCTGCACAAACCCACGCACACGCATAATGCCGTGCAGCGCGCCCGAGGCTTCGTTGCGATGACAGGAGCCGAATTCCGCGAGACGTAGCGGCAGGTCTTTGTGCGAACGCAGGCCGTGGTTAAAAATTTGCACATGGCCGGGGCAATTCATGGGCTTAACCGCAAAGTCGCGCTTTTCCGACTCAGTGGTAAACATGTTCTCGCGGTAATTTTCCCAGTGGCCGGATTTTTCCCAGAGCGCACGATCCATGATCAGTGGGGTTTTCACCTCCTGATAACCCCAGTCGTTTTGCTTGGTGCGCATGTACTGCTCGATTTGCTGCCACAGCGTCCAGCCTTTGGGGTGCCAGAACACCATGCCCGGCGCTTCGTCCTGCAGGTGGAAAAGATCAAACTTTTTGGCCAGTTTGCGGTGATCGCGCTTGGCAGCTTCTTCGAGCAAATTCAAGTAAGCCTTGAGCTGCTTGGCATCGGCAAAGGCGGTGCCGTAAATGCGCTGCAACATCTTATTGTTGGAGTCGCCACGCCAGTAGGCGCCGGACACCCGCATCAATTTAAAATTGAGGCAAAAACGCATGTTGGGTACATGGGGGCCGCGACACATGTCGACATATTCTTCGTGGTGATAGAGGCCAGGGGTTGCATCCTTGGGCACATCACGATCGAGAATTTCGAGCTTGTAAGTCTCACCGCGCGCGGTGAATACGTCATAAGCCTCTTGCCAGCTAACTTTCTTTTTCACCACATCGTATTCAGTTTTCGCCAGCTCCAGCATGCGCGCTTCGAGGGCGGCAATGTCCTCGTCGGTCAGCTTTTGTTCCAGGTCAATGTCGTAATAAAAGCCGTTGTCGATGGTGGGGCCGATAGCCATTTTCACATCGGGAAACAACTGCTTGATGGCGTGACCGAGCAGGTGGGCGCAGGAGTGGCGGATGATTTCCAGACCGTCTTCGTCTTTGGGGGTAAAGATCACCAGGCTGGCGTCTTCGCTGATCAGATCGTGGGCATCCACGCGCTGACCGTTGACGCGACCGCCCAAGGTCGCCTTGGCCAAACCAGGGCCAATAGAGGCAGCTACATCGTAAACGGAAACGGGGTTATCGAACGAACGCTGGGAACCATCGGGGAGAGTAATAACAGGCATGTGTAATCCTTGGTTTCAGTGGTGACCCCTACCAAAGGTCACTTGAGAGATTTGCCGCAGAGCGAGTCCTGGCGGCGCGAGGGGCTGGAGTATATAGAACCCAACCCCTTTGGAACAACCAAGGCGAATCCAAATGCTGACTACCACAGATAATTGAGGTCGATACCACCACTCAGGCTACGGCCGGGTGCAGGCTCAAAGGAGCGCCCGTTGGCCTGGTTCACAATCACCGAGCCCACATAGGCTTTGTCAGTGAGGTTGGCGAGTTTGCTCCACAAATACACTTCCCAACCGCCAAAATTGTGGCGGCTGCTGAGGGCCAGATCGACCAGGGTGGCTGCCGGTGCGAACACCAGATTGTCGTCGGCGGTGGCGACCTTGGAGCGCTGCTGCACGCCTAGCCCAAGGCTCAGCCGCTCATCCACCAGCGGGCGCCAGCGCAGTTGCGCATAGTGATTGTGACGGGCCACGCCGGGCAGGCGATTGCCCGCCCAGTCACCAGCGGAATAATCCGCTTCGAGGTAATTGAGGTTAAGCCACAGGTACCAATCCTCCACCAACTGTGCGTGGCCGTTGATTTCCACTCCGCGCCTTTCGGTAGCGGCAGCGTTGCGGAAGCTGGTACGACCGCCGACCGACTGATCCACCACCAGTTCGTCGGTGGTATCTATGCGAAACAGCGTCAGGCTGTATTGGGGCCCCTCGGCAGGCTGGTACGCAACAGTCCACTGCTGTTGGCGATTGCGCGCCGCCTTGAGATCAGTATTCAACCCCGTGCCCTGGCGGCGGTAAGCCATCTCGGTGAGGGTTGGGGTTTCAAAACCTCGACCAATACTCAGACTGGTGCGCCAGTCACCCGCCAGCTGATAACTCGCACCAAGCGCCGAAGACCAGTGGCTGTAATCGCGCCCGCCCGAATCATCCGGGTTGCCCGCCAGTACAAAATAATCGTCCACTGAAAAATCCAGTTGGCTGTGGCGGGCGCCGCCGTAAAACTCCCAGCGCGAGTCCGGCAGCCAGTGAAGGATGCTGTAGACATCGCGCCCTTTTACTTCGCCCAGCTCATCCCGGCGCAGATCGCCGCGCTCACCCAGGTTATTCACATAACCTCGGCGGCGATCCTGGCTGCGGGTCAGTTCCGTGCCTAAAGTCGCGGTGAGACGGCCGTCGCCCAGCGCCAGATCGCGGGAATAATTGCCCGACACACCCTGAAAATCGCGCTGCAAATCCACCACACCACCGGAACCGGTAATGGACTCTCCGCTAAACCCCAAGTATTGGACAATTTCGCGCTCGCCACTCCAGGCGGACAACTGCCAACGCCCCTGCCCCAGAGTTTGGCGCAGGTTAAGTGACGCCTGGCGATGGCCGACCTCCTTGCGGGTATCAAAGGTCTCCGCCAGTGAATTAGGTTGTTTCGGGTTATCCCGCCACTGGGCCGGTGTAAGACCGAGTGGATCTTGCAGTAAGGGGTCGTCGGCATAGTCCAGGCGCAGGCGCGCTTCCAAACCGCCCTCGCCCAGGTAATAACCCTGCAACCCCGCGTGGTTGCGCTCAGCACTGGCATGGGGGCGATTGCCATCAGTGGTGAACTGGCTGCCCTGAAATTTCAGCCCCATCTGGCCCTGACGCCACTGGCCAAGCAGCGCCTGGCGACGGGTATCCGCCTCGCCATAAAGGCTGCGCAAGCCAAGGCTGGAGGACTCCGGCGGCAGGGTTTGCAGCGCAATCACCCCACCTGCCCCGTTTCCGTAAAGCCCCGCCAAGGGGCCGCGCAGGACTTCTACCTGATCTATGGCATCCAGCGCCAGGCTGGATAACTGCCCCTGGCCATCGGGGGTGGTGAGTGGAATGCCGTCTACCAGCAGATCCAGGCCGCGCACACCAAAGGCGGAGCGAGCACCAAAGCCGCGCAGGGTCACGCGGGTGTCCTGGGCAAAATTGGAGCGGCTGTCGGCCTGGACACCGGGCAGGGTTTGCAGCAATTCAGCGCTATCTATACCCACACCGGGCAAGCGATCTTTCGGCTGAGCTAAATGCAATTGATTGGTCAAGGCGGTGGCTGGGGTAGCGCGTCCGGTAACCACCAGCGTTTCGAGCAAAAGTTCAGCACTAAGGCTCTGGCTTAGACACAGAACCGCCAGAGGCAAAAACCTGTATTTCATGAATTTCTCCATCCCAACAAAAAACGCCAGCACACCCATGGGGTGCCGCTGCGCTGTTCAATATTCGCACCTCAATTCACACCTGCCTGCTGACATTGCAAATTTTTACCCCCGCAGAGCCGCGCGCAAGGCCGGATGGGCGTGATCGGCGCGATTTGCCAACTACTCCTTTTGCTTATACTATTGCCGCTCTAGTATTTCCGCAGGCAGCCCAGATGCTGCCTGTTTTGTTTTGGATTCCCGATCGATCCCCTTTTCGAGAAAGACGAGCCTGTTCCCTGCAACGGGCTTTTTGCGGTTTTGTTTTTGCTAACTCTTGCGGAGTTTTACATGGCCAGTCTCATGAACACCTACGGCACCAGAACCCTGACCCTTACCCGGGGCCAGGGTAGCCGCGTGTGGGACGATCAAGGCAAATCCTACCTGGACGCCATCAGCGGTATTGCGGTGTGCGGCCTGGGCCACGCCCACCCGGCACTGACCAAAGCCCTCAGTGAACAGGCCGGTAGCCTGTTGCACGTATCCAATCTTTACAACATTCCCCAACAACAAAAACTGGCGGACTTGTTAATTCAACACTCGGGTATGGAGCGCGCATTTTTCTCCAACTCCGGCGCCGAAGCCAACGAAGCCGCGATCAAAATCGCACGTAAATACGGCAACGAAAAGGGTGTGAGAAACCCCAGCATTATCGTGATGAGCAACAGCTTTCACGGCCGGACGCTGGCCACTCTGAGCGCCACCGGCAACACCAAAGTACAAATCGGTTTCGAGCCACTGGTCGAAGGTTTTGTGCGCGTACCCTACGACGATGTAGCCGCTGTACGCGCTGCCGCTGAGGTTCATGCAAATATCGTTGCCGTGCTGGTTGAGCCAGTACAGGGTGAAGGCGGCGTGCGGGTTCCCGCGGCGGATTACCTTAACCAGCTGCGCGCAATTTGCGATGAACATGGCTGGCTGCTGATGCTCGACGAAATTCAAACCGGCAATGGTCGTACCGGCCGGTTTTTTGCGTACCAGCACAACGGCATACTGCCCGATGTGGTGACCACTGCCAAAGGCTTGGGCAATGGCGTACCCATAGGCGCCTGCCTCGCACGGGGCAAGGCCGCTGAGGTTTTGCAGCCCGGCAACCACGGCACCACCTTTGGTGGCAATCCGCTGGCGTGCAGCGCAGGTATTGCGGTTATCGAAACGCTGGACAAAGAGCAATTGATTGCGCGCGTTGAACAACTCGGCAACAAATTGGTTGCGGATTTTCGCGCAGCGCTGGCAGGCAACAGCAAAGTGCTTGAAGTGCGCGGCAAGGGTTTGATGATTGGGATTGAACTCAATGCGCCCTGTGCGGAATTGGTTGAGCGCGGTCGCGCCAAAGGTATTTTGATTAACGTAACTTCTGTCAACACCATTCGTCTGCTGCCGACGTTCATTTTGAGCGACGCCGAAGCTGAGGAGCTGGTTTCCAAGGTGGTCGAACTGGTGACAGAGTTTTAACCGGGTGCGGGCATCCTTAAGCCCGCAACGCAATAGCGGGCGCAGTGAGTGATGGAAGTTCCTGCGCCTTGTCAAAGAGTAGGCAATTATGGTTCCCCAAAAGGCACCGAGACATTTTTTAACCCTGGACGATATTTCGCGGGATGAACTCAACCACATCATCAACCGCGCCATAGAACTCAAGGCCTGGCAACGCCAGGGCAAGCCCCACGAACTACTGAAAAATAAAGTTCTGGGTATGATCTTTGATAAATCCTCCACGCGCACCCGCGTCTCGTTTGAATCGGGCATTGCGCAAATGGGCGGCCACGCCATTTTTCTTTCCTCCCGCGATTCACAACTGGGCCGTGGCGAGCCCATCGAAGACACCGCGCGCTGCATTTCCAGCATGGTGGATCTGGTGATGATCCGTACTTTCGCGCACTCCACAGCGCAGCGTTTTGCGGATTTCTCCCGCGTGCCGATCATCAACGGTTTAACCGATGATTTTCACCCCTGCCAACTGCTCGCGGATATTCAAACCTTCACCGAGCAGCGTGGCAGCATGGCCGGCAAAACGGTGGCCTGGGTGGGTGACGGCAACAACATGTGCAAAACCTATATCCAGGCTTCAGCGCTTTGCGATTTTGAGTTGCGTATCGCCTGCCCCAAGCCCTTTGTGCCGCGCACCAGCCTGCTGGAAAAACACGCCGATCGCGTCAAGCTGTGCGACACACCACAAGAGGCTGTTGCGGGTGCCGACCTGGTCATCACCGACACCTGGGCGTCCATGGGACAGGAAGAGCAGAAAAAAGAGCGCGAGCAAATTTTCGCCAGCTATCAGGTGAATCGCGAATTGATGAGCCACGCCCATAGGGATGCGCTTTTTATGCATTGCCTGCCCGCCTATCGCGGCAAAGAGGTGAGTGCTGAATTGATGGACGACCCCAAGGCAGTGGTGTGGGATGAAGCCGAAAACCGGTTGCATGCGCAAAAAGCGCTGATGGAGTTTTTGCTTAACCAATAAAGCGTTTCACTTACCAAACAACACACGCAAAATAAAAAGCCCGGATCAACCGGGCTTTTTATTTTGTCGCATTGCTTTTATTTACCGCGCTGCTGCCAAACACGATCAGGTGCGCGCCTGCGCCCGCGCCACCGCTGCCAAACCCGCACCCATAGTCGCCGCGCCACCCAACACCCAACCACCGTCTACCGGCAACACCACCCCCGTGATATAGCTCGCCAAAGGCGAAGACAAAAACAGGCAAGCGTTGGCGATATCGTCGGGTGAACCCATGCGCTGCAAAGGCACAGATTTGGAAACTGCATTGCGCATAGGTTCAGTAGGCGCAAGGCGCCGCATCCCCTCGGTGCCGTCAATCGGCCCCGGCATCACCGAGTTCACGCGAATACCCTCCGGCCCCCACTCCTGCGCCAGGGTTCGCGTCAGCATATCCACGCCCGCTTTGGCGGCGCACACATGGGATTGGGCCACCAAAGGCACCTGGGCCTGGGGCGCAGAAATATTAATCACCGAAGCGCCCGGCTTTTTAAGTAGCGGATAGGCCGCTTGCAGAACATGAAAGCTGCCCAGCAAATCTATCTCGACTACCGAGCGAAACGCATTGGCCGACATACCCGTGGCTAGGGCCGGGAAATTGCCCGCCGCACCCGACACCAAAACCTCCAACGCGCCCCAGCGGGCACTCAACTGCTGGATGCCCGCTTCCACCGCCGCCGGGTCGCGCACATCGCACACAAAACCAAAGGTATCGGCGGCGCCCGCCTCGACCAGCAGCGCCAGGGTGGCCTCCACCTTTTCATCGGAGCGGCTGGCCACGGCCACCTTGGCTCCGGCGCGGGCAAAGGCCAAGGCCACGCCCTGATTAATACCGCTGGTTCCACCCACCACCAGCACATGCTGGTCTACAAAACTCAAGGGATTGTCCATTGCTGCTACTCCCGATCAAAAACCCATTAAAAGCGCGAGAAATCCGCCGCGCGTTTTTCAAAAAAGGCGGTGATGGCTTCTTTGCACTCCTCAGAGCCCAGCCCCTCGGCAAAGCCAATAAATTCCGCCGCAATACTGGCCTCGATCAACGCCGCCTGCCCCTCGCGCAACAACCGCCGCGTGCGCGCCACGGCGGCGGGCGGTTTGGCGGCCAAGGCGGTGAGCCGGTCCTCGACATAATCGTGCAGATCAATCTCGGGCATGGCGGCATTGACCAACCCCAGGCTCTCGGCGCGGCGGCCATCAAAGGCCTCGCCCAGCAACAACAACTCACTCGCCCTCACCTGCCCCAGCAGTTGCGGCAGCAGGTAGCTGGCGCCGTATTCCGGGCACAGGCCCAGGTTGACAAAGGGCAGCTGAAAACGAGCGTCCTCGGCGGCGTACACCAGGTCGCAGTGTAGTAGCAGGGTGGTGCCTATACCCACCGCCGGGCCGCACACGCTGGCCACCACCGGCTTGGCACTGTGTTGCAGGGCGCGCATAAAACGCACTACGGGATGTTGCTCGTGGATTTCGGGTTCATTCATAAAATCCATCAGGTCGTTGCCACTGGTAAAACAGCTCTCGCTGCCCTCCAGCAACACCACACGCACTTCCGGGTTGGTGCCCGCATGGGCCAGGGCCTCCGCCAGCGCGGAATACATGGCCAGCGTCAGCGCATTTTTGCGCTCCGGGCGACAGAGACTGAGGCGCAGCACCCGCGCCACCAACTTGGCATGAACCTGTTCACAGGGGCTCACAAACGCATCCATAAAATTGCTCCTTTTTTTAAACGTGGGTTGAGTATAGGCGCTTCCCGGCGCCCAAGTGGCGCCCCGCCGCCCCGGCGGTTACAATTCCCGCCCTTTGCCCAGCCGACAACCCGAAAACCTATGAATATTCGCGAACTGCTCAATCAACGTGTTCTCGCCGCCATGGCCGCCTGTGGCGTGCCTGCTGAATTGCCTGCCCTCGTTGCTCCTTCAAAAGCTGCTCCCGGTAAAAACGCCAGCTTTGGCGACTATCAGGCCAACTGCGCCATGGGCGCCGCCAAGGCCATGGGCACCAACCCACGCGAATTGGCGGGTCGCATTGTCGCGGCGCTGGATTTAAACGGCATTGCCGACAAGATCGAGATTGCCGGGCCAGGCTTTATCAATATTCACCTCAACAACACCTGGCTGGGCGAACAAATCGCCGCCGCGCAAACCCATGCGCGCCTGGCGGTCGCGGCCAGCAGCGACGCGCAAACCGTGGTCATCGACTACTCAGGCCCCAACCTCGCCAAAGAAATGCACGTGGGCCATTTGCGCTCCACCATTATTGGCGACTCGCTCGCACGCCTGTTGGAATTTCTTGGCCATCAGGTAATTCGCCAAAACCACGTGGGCGACTGGGGTACACAATTCGGCATGTTGATTGCCGAACTCGAAGAACAACTCGGCGCCCGTGGCGATGCCGAGATGCAACTCAAAGACCTGGAAGTGTTTTACCAGCAAGCCAAAAAACATTTTGATGACGACGCCGCCTTTGCCGACAAAGCGCGCGACTATGTGGTGCGCCTGCAAAGCGGCGATGAAAAAATGTTGCAGCTGTGGCAGCAGTTCAAAAACGTCTCCCTACACCACTCCACCGAGATTTACCAAAAGCTCAATGTCACCCTCAGCGATGAGCATGTGCGCGGCGAAAGTTTTTACAACAAGGACCTGGCGCCCCTGGTAAAAGAACTGCAAGACAAAGGCCTGGCCGTTGAAAGCGATGGCGCACAGGTGGTGTTTTTGCAAGAGCTGGCAGACAAAGACGGCAACCCATCGCCGGTAATTATCCAAAAACAAGGCGGCGGATTTTTGTATGCCACCACCGACCTGGCAGCGCTGCGCTACCGCGTAAACACCCTGGGCGCCCAGCGCATTATGTATTTTATTGACGCGCGCCAATCGTTGCATATGCAGCAAGTATTTACCATCGCCCGCAAAGCCGGTTTTGTTACGCCAAGCACCAGCCTGGAGCACCTGGCCTTTGGCACCATGATGGGTAGCGACGGCAAACCCTTTAAAACCCGCACCGGCGGCACGGTAAAACTCGCCGAATTACTCGACGAAGCCACAGAGCGCGCCGCTGCGGTGGTGAGTGAAAAAAATACCGAGCTGGGCCGTGAAGAAATCAGTGAGATTGCGCGCAAGGTGGGCATAGGCGCGGTGAAATACGCCGACCTGTGTAAAACCCGCACCAACGATTATGTGTTCAGCTGGGACAGCATGCTCAGCTTTGATGGCAACACCGCGCCCTATTTGCAATACGCTTACACGCGCGTGCAGAGCATTTTCCGCAAAGCCGGTGTCACACCCGAATCGCTGCAAGCGGCGATTTTGATCGACAGCGAGCAGGAAAAAGTGCTGGCGATAAAGCTGCTGCAATTTAGCGAAGTGCTCGACCAGATGGCCCGCGATGCCCTGCCCCATTTGCTGTGTACTTATTTGTATGAAATTGCGAGCCTGTACATGAGCTTTTACGAAGCCTGCCCGATTTTGAAAGAGGGCGTGGCGGCTGGGGTGCGCGATAGTCGTTTGCGTTTGTGTCATTTGGTGGCGCGGACTTTGGAATGTGGGTTGGAGTTGCTGGGGATTGAGGTGATGGAGCGGATGTAATTTGTGGGGTTTGAGGTTGTGGGGAGTTATGGGTGAGACACGCCGTGAATAGGGCCCCTACGCGCTCCCGGCGCTTCGGGACACTTCCCACATCCCTGTGGGTCGTCCTTGTAGGCTCGTCGCCAACATCCCTGTTGTCGACGGTCTCACCCCTAACTCCCCACAACCTCCCGCGACCATGTGCCACGTCGAATTAAAGCAAGGCGATCTCGCAAATCAGCATCTCCAAGCAAAGCCTCGTTAAGTGGTGCTGGATACATAGGCGATAAATAGAGCAAAAACGAGCATGACCACCAGAAGAAGGCCCGCCAAGATTCTATTGGTGTAGTGATTCATGGCCTTGGATGAAGCCGCTTTCGTCACCCGCTCCAGTTCTAGCATTTCACTTTCGGTTAAAGGGTGCTCAACCTTGTGTTGGCCAGAACGCAAAAGCGCGACGGCGTCTTTGTACTGAACTTCAAGAACTACCCACACCCCCGAACTCACCGCTCCGGTGTATAGACTGGATAGCGACCGAGAATATCTGGCAGATACGTGGGTTAAAATCCCCTTTTCCCGTAGCTTTAGAGACAAGGCCTCTGCATCGGCTTGACTCAGATATTCACACAGAAACTTCATAGCCAACTCCTTAGCCACATGTGGATCAAATGGGCCCTAGCCCGCTAAGCAAGATGGCTTTGTGGGCACACTCATATTTGATATCTCATTTTCTGACTTGGTCATATCTTTCTAAAACCTTTACACCGTAGCACTTAAACTCCAGATGAAATCCAAAGGACTCTTTAAGTTTAATCGCTATGTGCGGTGGCAGAGGTTCACCGTTGCTAAAGAAACCTCTTTCTTCATATCTCATATCCAAGTCGTTCATAATGTTATCTGAGTTGTTGGCAGACATTTTGACATCAGAACAACCTAAAAACCGGAGTTTCACAAAAAACGGATTGGCTAGAGCACATAATTCCAAATCTAGAACAATGTCAGGACCGTCCCAAACATTTTCCTCAGGACGAATATCGCCTTTCCAGTAGAAAAAGTGATGAACTTCCGCATCGTGAAAACTCGGCCATAGCCCATCAACAAGAATCAGTTCTGAATTTTCAATCACTTCCAGTGGATTAAAACTGTTCATTGTTTACTCGATATGCTGTTTAAAACAGTGGCACCGCCTAAAGGTTACAAAAGGCGATGGTGCGACTAGCTGAAAAGACTTGAGATGGCACTTGTGATGCCTTCGACAATCGTCAAAACGCC
>CBFGWO010000002.1:0-73804 GCA_965652595.1 uncultured Cellvibrio sp.
AAAAGGGCCGCGAGTATAGCGCGGTGATTCAGTTATTCGCAGCAGAAGGTCATCGGGATTCCTTGGCGCTTGGGTTACAAGGGGTATAATCGCCGACTTTGACGCCGCCGCGAGGCCAACAAGCTGTTCGCCCTCGAATCACGCACCGGAGTTTTTATGTTCGCTAACCTGCCCCTTCTGCCCGCAGACCCCATCCTCGGCCTGAGCATCGCCTACCAACAGGACACCAACCCCGCCAAGGTGGATTTAGGTGTTGGTGTTTACAAAGACGACGCCGGGCTGACGCCGATTATGGCCGCCGTCAGTATCGCCGAGCGGTTGCGGTTGGAGCGGGAAACCTCCAAGGCCTACACCAATCCAGCGGGCAACCTGAGCGCCAATGAGGCGGTGACCCATTTGATCCTCGGCCAACAAAATCCGGTGATTGAGCAGGGTCGTGTGCGCACCATTCAGACTCCCGGCGGGTGCGGCGCCCTGCGGGTGGCGGCGGAGTTGATCCAGCGCGCCAAGCCCGGCGCCTGCATTTGGGTGAGCACACCCACCTGGGCCAACCATATCCCTCTGCTCGGCAGCGCCGGGCTGCAACTGCGCGAATACCCCTACTACGACTACGCCAGCCATAGCATCGACTTTGAGGCCATGCTCGCCTGCCTGCGCCAGGTGCCTGCGGGTGATCTGGTGCTGCTGCACGCCTGCTGTCATAACCCCAGCGGCGCCGATCTGAGCCGCGAGCAGTGGGGTCAGATTGCCGACCTGGCGCTCGAGCGCGGCTTTGTGCCTTTTATCGATATGGCCTATCAGGGTTTTGGCGAAGGCCTGGAGGAAGACAGTTATGGCCCACGCCTGCTGGCGGCCTCGCTGCCAGAGGTGGTTATCGCCAGCTCCTATTCCAAAAACTTTGGACTTTACCGCGAGCGCGCCGGGTCCTTGACGCTGGTGTTTGCCGACAAGACTCAAGCTGACGCGGGCATGAGTCAATTGTTGAGTGTGACTCGCGCGCTCTACTCCATGCCACCGGCTCACGGCAGCGCGATTATCGATATTATTTTGCACAGCGAGGAGCTGACGAGCCTGTGGCGCAATGAGTTGACGCAAATGCGCGAGCGGATTGCGAATCTGCGTACTCAGCTGGTGTCGAGTTTGAATCAGTTACAGACTGCGCGGGATTTTAGTTTTATTGCCTGCGAGCGGGGGATGTTTTCGTTTCTTGGTTTGAGCAAGGAGCAGGTGCAGGTGTTGCGTCGCGAGTTCAGTATTTATATGACGGATAATAGTCGGATTAATGTGGCGGGGTTGAGTGAGGCGCGGATGGATTACGTTAGTCGCGCGATTGTTTCGGTGCTTTGAGCTCCCTTATTAATTTAGACCGCGTTCGGGAGGTGTGTATTACCTCTGAAAACGCATGAATACTTCCTTGTAGCTCCCTCGCGTCGTCCATGACGCGAGGGTTTCAGAGGTACTACACACCTCCCGAACACTCTGCACTTCGTCTGCAAAACAATCTTCGTAAGGAAATTTATGAATCGCTCCGAAAGTTTATTTCAGCAAGCCCAAAAAACTATTCCCGGTGGCGTGAATTCGCCTGTGCGGGCGTTTAAGGCCGTGGGGGGGACGCCGGTGTTTTTTGAGAAAGCGCTGGGGGCCTATGTGTGGGATGCGGATGGTAAGCAGTACATAGATTATGTGCAGAGCTGGGGGCCTATGGTGTTGGGGCATGCGCATCCTGAGGTGATCGAGGCGGTGATTGCGGCGGCGCGGCATGGGTTGAGTTTTGGTGCGCCGACGGAGCGGGAGACGACGCTGGCGGAAAAGTTGTGTGGGTTAATTCCTGGGATGGATATGGTGCGCTTTGTGAGTTCGGGTACCGAGGCGACTATGAGTGCGATTCGCCTGGCGCGGGCGTTTACCGGGCGCGACAAGATTGTGAAGTTTGAAGGTTGTTATCACGGCCATTCGGATTCGCTGTTGATTAAAGCGGGCTCCGGCGCTTTGACGCTGGGTGTGCCCAGTTCGCCGGGGGTGCCAGCGGTTTTGGCGGAGCATACCTTGACGCTGGATTACAACAATGCCGAGCAGGTGCGCGAGTGTTTTGCGCGCATGGGCGATCAGATCGCGTGCATTATTGTTGAGCCGGTGGTGGGCAATATGAATTGTGTGCCGCCGGTGCCGGGCTTTTTGGAAACTCTGCGCGAGGTGTGCAGCCAACACGGCAGCCTGTTGATTTTTGATGAGGTGATGACCGGCTTTCGCGTGAGCCACACAGGTGCGCAGGGCCATTATGGTGTGACTGCCGACTTGGTGACCCTCGGCAAGGTTATCGGCGGCGGTATGCCCGTGGGGGCTTTTGGCGGACGGCGGGATGTGATGCAAATGATTGCGCCCTCCGGCCCTGTTTATCAGGCGGGCACACTGTCGGGCAATCCGGTGGCTATGGCGGCGGGATTAAAAACCCTGGAGCTGCTGGAGGCACCCGGCGTTTACGCGCAGTTGTGCGCGCGCACCGAGCAATTGGTCAAGGGCTTGCAAAAACTGGCGGATGAAGCAGGCATTCCTTTTACCACCAACCATGTGGGTAGCATGTTTGGGTTTTTCTTTACCGAAGAGCCGAAAGTCACCAACTTCAAACAGGTGATGGCTTGCAATATTCCGCGCTTTAATCAATTTTTTCACGGCATGCTCGAGCGCGGCGTTTATCTCGCACCGGCGTCTTATGAAGCCGGGTTTATGTCGTTGGCGCATACAGAAGCCGATATTGAGCAGACACTGACAACTGCGCGAGAAGCCTTTTCAGCGTTAAGCTGACACACGGGGATTCAGCAGAGAACCACGCCAGTTTCGCTACGCCCCTGGCGCAAACTCAGGGATAACCATTCACCCAAAAAGCGATTGAGCTGGGCTTTTTCGTCGCTGTGATACATGGTTTGGTTGGGGTAGTCGTAACGCGGGCGCAAACGTTTGTGGCCTTCCCAGGCGAGGACTTCGGCGAGGCGTGCGTCATGATAGAGACGCACAGTGAGCTTGGGCATTTGCAGCCAGAGCTGCTCATCGGGCAGGCGAATATCCAGCTGCGCCAGTTGCACAGTGGTGGTGTAGCGGGAGCGCTCCAGAATGCGGATTTGCAAATACTTTTCCTGGCCAGCCGATTCTATGGCAAAGCGCCAATCATCGGTTTGCTGGTGCTGGGGCATGAGTTTGAGCAGACGATAATAGTTGGCCTCGCACTCAGCCATCTGGGCGGGAAGGTCAACCTTGTAGCGCGCTTTTACCATCGTCTGCCTGCTCACGAATTACCTCGACAACTAGAGTGTCGGTTAGAGATGACAATTAGTCAATTTTACGCAACCTGGGCCGGTTAATTTGCAGCCAAAGCAGGCAAATCAGCACAGCGGCGTTGTTGAATTTTCCTTGCAGCATTTGCGCCAATACCTCTTCGGCGGGCAGGCTGTGAAAGCGAATATCCTCGTGCTCTTCGGGTAGACCATAAATACCCGCCGCGCCACTGAGATCCGCCAAAGCGCAGTAGAGATGCATTTTTTCATCGCTGCCGCCGGGGCTGGGGTAGTAGTGGCAAAGATATTCCAGCGCGTAGGGTTTGATGCCCGATTCTTCCTCCAGCTCGCGATAGGCGACACCTTCAGGTGTTTCACCCGCTTCTACCATACCCGCGACGACTTCCATGCACCAAGGGTTGGCTTCACTCAGGGCGCCTACGCGAAATTGTTCGACCAGGCCGACGAGGTCGTTGACGGGATCATAGAGCAGCACACCGACTGCTTCGCCGCGCACGAAGATTTCGCGTGACATGGGTGTGGTCCAGCCACCGCGAAAGAGTTTGTGTTTCAGCGTGATTTTTTCGGCGCGAAAGAATCCTTGGTAGAGAGTTTCTCGTTGGATAATTTCTACATCTTCGGTTGTGAATTCTGCGTTTACGGACTCGGGATTCATAAATACACCTGTACTCTGTAAGGGAGTCCGGGCAACGAGGTGCGGGGATAGGTTGTGAGACACGCCCTGAACCCATCCCTGGGGGCTCCGCGCCGACTTCCTGTCGGCGAGGGTCTCACAACCTATCCCCCCACCTCGCCGCCCTCATCAAGAACGGCAAGCTTTTCTTTTTTACGCTTACGAAGTGATATGTCTCGAGGGGTTTGGGTATAGGGGTGGGAGACCGTCGCCCGCGGGGTGGAGCGGCATGTCTGCAAAGCGCGCTTTGCATGCCGCGCAACGCCCACAACCATGTTGTGGGCAGGCCCGCTTGCGGCGGGCGTCGAGCCTACAGGGAAGTATTTACGGCGTGTCTCCCACCCCTATACCCAAACCCCAACACCACACAAATCTCGAATAGAGCAATATCAAACCTTGTGGTAAATCTCCGCGCCCTGCTCCACAAACTCGCGCGCTTTTTGTTGCATCTCTGCTTCCACGTCGATCATTTTTACCAACTGATCCTCGCCGATTGCCGCCACATTCATACCCTGCTGCGCGGCATAGTCGCGCACTTCCTGAGTGATTTTCATGGAACAGAATTTGGGGCCGCACATGGAGCAGAAGTGCGCAACCTTGGCGGAATCCTTGGGTAGAGTTTCGTCGTGGTAGCTGCGCGCAGTGTCCGGGTCCAGACCCAGATTAAATTGATCTTCCCAACGAAATTCAAAGCGCGCTTTGGAAAGCGCGTTATCGCGCAGTTGCGCACCCGGGTGGCCTTTGGCCAGGTCGGCGGCGTGGGCAGCGATTTTGTAAGTGATGATGCCTTCTTTTACGTCGGCTTTATTGGGCAAACCCAAATGCTCTTTAGGTGTTACATAGCAGAGCATGGCACAACCGTACCAGCCGATCATGGCGGCACCTATGCCCGAGGTGATGTGGTCGTACCCAGGGGCGATATCGGTGGTCAACGGGCCGAGGGTGTAAAAGGGCGCTTCGTCGCACACTTCCAGTTGCTTTTCCATGTTCTCTTTGATCATGTGCATGGGCACATGGCCTGGGCCTTCGATCATACATTGCACGTCGTGCTTCCAGGCGATTTTGGTGAGCTCACCCAGAGTTTCCAGTTCACCGAATTGCGCCTCGTCGTTGGCGTCGGCAATAGAACCGGGGCGCAGGCCATCGCCTAATGAAAAACTCACATCGTAAGCCTTCATGATTTCGCAAATTTCTTCGAAGTGGGTGTAGAGGAAATTTTCTTTGTGGTGCGCCAAACACCACTTGGCCATAATGGAACCGCCGCGCGACACAATACCGGTTACGCGCTTGGCGGTGAGCGGCACATAGCGCAGCAATACACCGGCGTGAATGGTGAAATAATCTACGCCCTGCTCGGCCTGTTCAATCAGGGTATCGCGGAAAATTTCCCAAGTGAGGTTTTCGGCAATGCCGTCCACCTTTTCCAGCGCTTGATAAATGGGCACTGTGCCAATGGGCACATGAGAGTTGCGAATAATCCACTCGCGGGTTTCGTGAATGTTTTTTCCGGTGGACAAATCCATCACCGTATCGGCGCCCCAGCGAGCACCCCAAGTGAGCTTTTCTACTTCTTCCTCGATAGAGGAACCCAGCGCGCTGTTGCCGATATTGCCATTAATCTTTACCAAAAAATTGCGCCCGATAATCATCGGTTCCAATTCCGGGTGATTGATATTGGCCGGAATAATCGCACGCCCGCGCGCCACTTCGTCGCGCACAAACTCGGGCGTAATTTCCGTGGGAATATTGGCACCAAAGCTCATACCCGGGTGCTGCACATCGCCGCGCTCTTTGGCTTGCGCCAGCGCCATATTTTCGCGGATAGCGATGTATTCCATTTCGGGCGTGATAATACCGCGCTTGGCGTAGTGCATTTGCGACACATTCATACCCGGCTTGGCGCGACGCGGTTTGCGCGTGAGGTTAAAGCGCAGGCTCGCCAGTTTGGGATCGTTCAAACGCGCATTGGTGAATTCGGAGTGACTGTCTTGCAGAACTTCTGTGTCATTGCGCTCTTCAATCCAGGCAGTGCGCACATCGGGCAAGCCAGTGCGCAAATCAATTTTCACCGTCGGGTCTGTGTAGGGGCCAGAGGTATCGTAAACGCGCACCGGCGGATTTTTTTCTCCGCCGAAATCCGTTGGCGTATCGGCAAGGGTAATCTCGCGCATAGGTACACGGATATCCGGGCGCGAGCCTGTGACATAAATTTTTTGCGAACCGGTAAACGGTTGTACCGAGGCTTTATCTACTTCGGCCGTTTGACTGAGAATTTTTTCTACGCTGGTGTTCATAATCTAACCCTTGTTAGTTCGGTGTGATCGGGTTTGGGTAAATATCCGCGAGACACGCCGTAAATACTTCCCTGTAGGCTCGTCGCCAGCATCCTTGCTGTCGACGGTCTCGCAAATCTTTACCCAAACCCTCAGCAAAGAATGTCGCGAGCAAAAAGTGTCAGGCTTTTATTTGCCCGAATTTCGCACAATGGTAATTGTTCAGGTGTTGGGTATAGGTTTGTGAGACCGTCGCCGACAGGAAGTCGGCGTCGAGCCCCCACGGAAGGGTTCACGGCGTGTCTCACGGACCTATACCCAACAACTGAACTCGCACTCATTAATAAAACGCATAAAAATGATGCACTGGCCCGGCGCCATTACCTATGTGTAATCGCTCCGATGCCGCTAACGCCTGATGTAAATAGTCTTTCGCCTGTTTAACGGCGTCCGACAAGCGCAACCCCTTGGCCAAGCCAGCCGCAATAGCGGATGCCAAAGTACAGCCGGTGCCGTGAGTATTTTTTGTAGTCAAGCGAGGTGCAGAAAAAGCCTCGGTGCCGAACGCCGTCACCAGCAGATCAGTGGCATCACCATTTGCATGGCCACCTTTTATCAACACCGCTTGCGCACCCAGCGCCAAAATCGCTTCGCCTTGCGCCTGCATCTCGCGCAAGTTAGTCGCGGCGACGGTATCCAACAAGACGGCGGCTTCATGCAGGTTAGGCGTAACCAAACTGGCCATAGGCATTAGGCGGTTAATCAGGGTTTGCACCGCGTCTGCCGCCAGGAGGCGATCGCCGCTGGTGGACACCATCACCGGGTCGAGCACCAGGGGAATCTGCGGGTAGTGGCTCAGGCTGTCGGCGACGGCAGCGATAATGTCCGCCGTGGCGAGCATGCCGGTTTTGATTGCGCCAACGGCGATGTCACTCAGCACCGAGTGAATCTGGGCCTGCACGAACTCAGGTGCTATGGGGTAAACGCCCTGCACACCCAGGGTGTTTTGCGCCGTGAGCGAGGCGACGGCGCTGCAGCCAAACACGCCCAGTGCGGCAAAGGTTTTGAGATCGGCCTGAATACCCGCGCCCCCGCCGGAATCGGAACCGGCGATGGTCAAGGCGATGGGTGTGGCCTGTGTGGGCGAGCCTGTTATGTTCATGAAGCTTCCGCGACTTTCGTAACTTTCGTAACTTTCTTAAGTAAGGGCACGGAAAGAGAGGGGCGGGTTGACCGCGGCAGACAAGCTCTCGTTCCCTACGCCGGTACTAACCGGATCAGGTCGACGGGTATTTCTCAGCTCTCGGCCAAACCGGAGCACCCCGACAAGAAGGCTGGCAGTCTAACAGGCCAACAACAAAGGTCAAACCAGCAGATGCCTCTCGCAAGCGAAGACATCTACTGCAAGACATCTACTGACAGTTTCTTGAAATCCCGGCAGCTAAGCTCCATATCCCGACCGGGCCAAGGGCTGTAGCTAAGCGCAGCCAAAGAAAAATCTCATCACTTATGCATCCAAAATCGGTATAGCAGCGTCTCACCCATAAGCTGCTCGCACGCTGGGTGCACAGGCTCGACCAAAGTGACAAAATCGCGGCATTTACCGCGCATAATCGGTGACATTCGTCATGTTTACTCTTTTTAACTGGCTGGACTAAGGTGCTTTCTCGACCCATCCCAGGCAAACCGCTAGACTCGCTCCAGCTTATGCCCTCCTGCCATGGGATGTGTTTACTGGGATAACCCGCCTTTATTACTGGATGATCTGTCTATGAAGAAAACCAAACTCTACCTGCTTGTTGGCGCTTTTGTGTTTGCGCCCCTGACCGCCAGTGCCAATAGCCTGCTGGATATTTATCAACTGGCACTGGAAAACGACGCCCAGCTCAAGGCCGATACTGCCGCCTATGAGGCTGGACTGCAAAATCGCGCCATAGGTCGGGCAGGCTTGCTGCCTCAGGTGGTGGCCACTGCCAGCTATGCCGATAGCGACTCGGATATCACCAACAAAATCAACGCCGCCCAATCCGGCAAGATAGACACCACCCAAACCGGTTGGGGATTGTCGCTACAGCAACCACTGTTTGATATGGCGGCCTGGTACAACTACCAGCAGGGCCGCAAACAATCCGACTTGGCGGTGGCTCAGTTTGGCGCAGATCAACAAAGCCTGATCGTGCGTGTGGCCCAGGCTTACTTCAATGTGCTGCGCGCCATAGATACTCTCGAAGCCAGTATCGCTGAAGAAAAAGCCCTGTCTCACCAGCTGGAGCAAACTCGCCAGCGCTACGAGGTGGGTTTGACAGCCATCACCGAAGTACATGAGGCTCAGGCGGCTTACGACAGCGCTACCGCCACCAAGCTGGAAGCGCGCGGCAATCTGGGTATTGCCTATGAGGCTCTGGAAGTTCTTACTGGACAGGCCCATGACCATGTAGCTCCCCTGACCGAAAAATTCCCGGTAGAAACCCCTACCCCCGCTGATCGCCACGCCTGGGTAGAGTTTTCGCTGAAAAATAATTTCGGCTTAAAAGCGGCGCGCTTGCGCTCTGACGCGGCCCACCAATCCGCCAAAGCCAGCAAATCCGGCCACCTGCCCACAGTGCGCGCCTCCCTCGGTTACAACGACAGTGCGGAAGATGGTCGTCGCCTGGGCTCCCCGGTGGATAGCACCACCGACGGCACCTCGGTGAGTGTCAGCCTCAACGTACCTCTGTTCGCCGGTGGTGGTACCAGCGCCCGCAGTCGTCAGGCCCATGCGCTTTACAACCAGGCCTATGAGCTTTACAACGCCACCCAACGCAGTGTGATCCAAAACGCCCGCGCACTTCATCTGTCGGTGGAAACCGGTGTAGCCCAGGTTCAGGCGCGCAAGCAGGCGATTATCTCCAGCCAGAGCGCTCTGGAAGCCACCCAATCGGGTTATGAAGTGGGCACCCGCAACCTGGTGGAAGTGCTCCAGGCTCAGCGTCAGCTGTACCAGGCGCGCCGCAACTACACCACGGCACTGTATGACTATGTGATCAACACCATTCGTCTGCGTGAAGTAGCGGGCATGTTGACCCCGGCGGATGTGGAAGCCATCGATCAGTGGCTCGACACCCAAGCCCCGGTAAGCCGCAGCGAATACGAAAACTGAGTTAGCTGTTCGCCATTAACGAAAAACCCCCGCAGGGTTCACCTGCGGGGGTTTTTGTTAGTGCGTCAGACCATCAGGCGATATTGACGATGGGAATTATCTTCAGCAGGCGATAGGCCTCTGACAACGCCCTATGGCGCTCAGCCCCGTTACAGTCTTCACCATTGCGCTTTTTCAGCCCCAATCGAGTTAGCTCAAGATGCCAGTTGGGTTCCACCTGATGCTGGGCCAAAGACTGTTTAACGCAGGCCAAGGGGCAGCCATCAATGGCCAGGATGGGTCGGCCGGACTTGGCAGTGTTCACAAGAGGCCTGACTCTTCCACCGACACCGGCAATACACGACATTTCTGCAATACCTTCGCGATCCATAATCACCGCCATGTCGTTAGCCAACTGCGCCACATTGGAGCAGCCGGAACAGGCGTAAACCAGGGGTTTTTGAAGGGTGGACATAGCTTGCTCCTGTGTTGGGAATCCAGGCACTGGCCGTGCTCCGGCATGACAACACCAGCTTAGCCCCATGGATCCAACCTCCCTTGACACATATCAAGAATCCCCCTCGCTTACTCCCAAGGTAGTAGCCATGCCTGCTATCCGATGCCAATAGCCATTGCACTCACCCGCCCCCAGGCGCCAGGGCCGGGGCTGCACCCGATTGGCCGCGAACCTGTCGACCCATTCAAAGGTTTTTTCTGATTGGGGACTCAAGCGCAGGCTGTCAACCAACCCGATCATCGAGGGTATATCGTTGATCAGATTGTACCTGTCTCCCGACTGGGTTTGGATGCCGTTAAGCACAAACAACTGGCGCCCCTCCTGATTGTGCACCGGGCGGCCATCCGGGTATTTGATGCAGCAGAGCTGGCATTCGTCCTTGAGACGCTGTTCGGATCTTGCGGTAAAGCAGCGCGCCGACCAGGCGAGCGGCACATGGCCAAAAGCAAACACCTCTACCTCAAAATTCTGGCGCTGGGCGGCAAGAATTGGATCACGCAACACCGCCACCAACCAATCTCGTGACAGCTCCACCGGCATCACCCAGCGCTTCATCCCGAGTTTGAGTAACTGGATCAACGCCTGGGGGTTGTAGCTGTTGATACTGGAACCCACGACAAAGGGCAGCCCCTGCTCACTAAGCAGAGCCACGGCTCCCATGTCGTTGGCCTCGACCCAAAACTCGCCGTTGTCGCAATAGCGACGCAGCTCGCGCAAATCGGCTGGGGACTCCAACAGCGTCATGGTCGAGAGCACCACCTCCTTGCCTGCTTCGCGCAACTGGTGCGCCAGCGTCATATAGTCCTTTAGTGTCAACTCACGCCGTTTGGGGCACACAGTTTCGCCCAGGTAAACGGTGTCCAGGGGGGCGCTGGCAGCCTGACGATAAAAAGCCAACAGCTGCTCGCGCGGCCAAAAATACAACTGGGGTCCGAGGGAAAGTTTCATCGCATTAGCTCCAACTCAGGGGTTAACGCCACTGACGCTCATAGGCGCCGAGGGTGGTTTGGTGGCCTTCGGAAAGTCCAGCCAGCTGCCGGGCCCAAGCAGACTCCACCTGGAATTCCCCAGGATTGGCGAGCAGCGCATCCAGTGCCTGGCGCCATACCCGGGTTACCTGTGCCACATAAGCGGGGCTGCGTTGACGACCTTCGATCTTGACCGAGCGAATACCCTCGCGCTGCAGTTGCGGCAAAAGGCTAAGGGTATTGAGGCTGGTGGGCTCTTCCAGCACATGGTAGGCCTGATCCTCTACACGGAACCGGCCTTTGCACAGGGTGGGGTAACCCGCCTGCTCGCCGGGGGCGAAACGATCGATCAGCAGACCGTTGAGTCGTGCATTCAGGTAGTCGCCGTCTTCTTCCCAGCGCACAAAGGCCGCCGGTGAGCAGGCACCGGAGTTATTAGGCGACTCACCGGTGAGATAGGAGCTGAGGTAGCAGCGCCCCTCGGCCATGATGCACAGGCTGCCAAAGGCAAATACTTCCAACGCCATATCTGTAGCCCTGGCCAGGGCCGACACCTGTTGCAGTGACAAGACTCGCGGCAACACCACTCGCTTGACCGCAAACTGGCGCCGATAAAATTCGATAGCGGCGGCATTGGTGGCCGAGGCCTGTACCGACAAATGCAGCTCCATATCGGGATAGGTTTGCGCCGCATAGGCGAGCACCGCGATGTCGGCCAGTATCAATACATTGACTCCGGCGCGCGCGGCGGTATCCACGGCGTTGCGCCAGGCGTCAAATCGCTCGGGGTGCGCAAAAGTATTGATTGCCATATGCAAGCGACGCCCAGATTTTTTTACCAGGGTCACCGCCTCGCGCAGGGATTTTTCATCCAGATTCAAACCGGAAAAATGGCGCGCATTGGTTTGGTCGCGCAGACCTACGTAAACCGCGTCGGCACCTTCGTTTAATGCAGCTTTAAGGGCGGGCAAGCTGCCCGCAGGGCAAAGAAGTTCCATCGCTACTACCTATATCACTACTACCTATTAAGAGAGCTTTACGAGCGCGCCAAGGCCTCTGTTAGTATCCAATGCCATCGCATTATTTCGCACAGACTTCACAACACACGAGCAACCACTATGAATTTTCAAACAGGTGTTACACAAACCTTTCTATCGCATCTACCGAAAGCTGGCCGACAATTGTTAAGGCCGCTGCCCCACAAGCTCATCGAAAAATTGCTGGAACGGGAATGTAATCGGGCGCTGGCAGCGCCCTTGAGCGAGGGTGAACTGGTATTTCTCTCTGATCGCTGCGTTCTTGTGCAGGTGACAGATTTGGATTTTCGATTTTTTGTACGTCTGCAAGACGGGCGCCTGCGCATCTCGCTGAAAACAATGCCCGCACAGGTAAGCTTTAAAGCCAAGCTCGCAGATTTGTTGGTGCTGATGGGAGGCTTGCAAGATCCTGACACTTTGTTTTTCCGACGCCAGCTGATTATTACCGGCGACACAGAGTTGGCACTGCAGATTAAAAATTTGCTGGATCAGCTGGAACCACAAATACTTTTTGCACCACTGGTGTTCAAGGCTATTCACTATTTGGGAAAGGCGCATCTCGCACAAACTCACCGCTACGCAGGAGAAAAAAGCCCTCACATCCCTGTGAAGCAAGCTGTCTATGGAGAAGCTCCCTGTACTGAATAGGGAGATATCAGACTAAAGCGCTTTACACAGAACCAACAGCCATCTGCGGAGGTACGCCGTTATGTCTTTGGGGGTAGTTTTGTGGGTAGCGATGATAATGACGCAGCCCATGCTCCCGACGACGCCCTGCACTAAACGCCGATACGCGCTTCAAATAGCCAATCACCCGCGTGCCGTAATCAATATTCTGCGAGTTGCATTTCGGGCAAGCATGGAGCGTGCGCTTGTCGATATGCTCGCACTCATTGCAGATGGTGATTTTCACATTGATGCAGAAGTAGTTGCAGCCAGTACGGGCAGCAGTATTGATCAACGCCAGGTAGGCATCGGCATTGAGCGACTCATCCAGATTGAGGTGCAGGGCAGAACCGCCGTCGAGAAAATTCACCAGTTCACGACCGTGTAACACCAACTTATCCAGGCAATTTACGGCGTCATCTTCCACCGCATAAAAGTAGGAGTTGTAGCAGTCGCGCGGCACATAGTAGCCGTCTGCCCTATCCCATTTGGCATTTTTAACCCCCAGATTTTCGGCGGGCACAAACTCGGTGTTAAACATATAGCCCCATGTTTTACGCGCCTCCTTGTTGGCGTCGTAGATAATTTTTAACTGGTTTTGCACAAACTGGATGTATTCTGGATTATTACCCGGCGTCAACCCCAAAAACTCAGCCGCTTCCACCATGCCATTGATACCAATAGTCAAAAATTGCTTGTCGAGGCTGATAAATCCTGCATCGTAAACACTCAACATGCCGGCGGCCTGATACTCCTCCATGAGTGCGCGATAGGCCACCTGGTATTTGTGAATTTTTTCCACTTCTGTGCGCAAACAGCGCCCATCCTGAATCAGGCGATTCATATTGAGCGTGATGACATTGATTGATCCAGTGGCCACACCACCTGCGCCGAGCGTGTAGGAAAAGGTGTTGTCGCTTATCTCGCTGCGCAGGCGACAGCAGGAGGCAAGCGAATCGGCATTATCCGACAGGTACATAAAAAACGAATTACCCTGAGCCAACTCACCGGCCATGGTTTTGGCAAACTGCTGATCCTTGCAGCGCCCGTTGTCGGTAAGCATCGCCACCGTTACCACCGGGAAAGTCAAAATAGCTTTGGTGCGTTCCTTATTGAACCAGCTCATAAAGAATTCTTGCAAGGCGCAGACTGATTGCCAGGCAGGCGCAGTGAAATCCGGAAACACGAAGTTGCCAAACATGGAATCAAAATAGTGCTGGTCGTACAAAGAAATATTCCAGAAAACACTCTGATATCCCCGCGCCGCGGCGGGCTGATTAAGGGCATAAACTACATGTTGCAAGTGGTTAGCCACTTCGCGGGCATGTGTGGCCAAATAGTTGTCACCGTAGTCCTTACGCGCGAAGTAATCGAAGTAGGTCAAGAACTCGACCGTCGCCACGGCGCCAGCAAACTGCGCACTGACCGCAAACACCAGATTTACAAAGCTGCCGCAAAAGGATTCCAGGTGTTGGGGCGCACGCGACTCGCCGCCAAGCTTAGTCAGGCCATCGCGCAAAAACGGATAGAGTGTTAAGGACACACAATAGGGCTTGAGACTGGTTTCGTCGTGCACGTAAATTTCATGCTGTTCAATTTGGCGATGGTATTCCGCTGCCAGCTCAGGGCCAAACAGTTGGCCAATTCGGCGGCTCACGGCGGCACGATTAATTTGCACAAAAAAGTCCTTCATCAACTCGGCTTCCAGTGTGGCAATGTTTTTTTGCGTCACATTGGCATTGGCATCCATGCGCGAACCATCCGCCGCATTTTCGGCGGTAAGGTAGTCGGCGATAAAATCCAGTTTGTGATCCAGTTGGTGGGGGTTAAGACGCAGCATAGTGTGCTCCTTGGAATTTATGGTTGAGTGTTTGATGGGTGCGCAAATCCGTCATTCGCTGGTTGGTGGAGGGACTCTCCAAACCGCCCAGGTCTGCGCGCCAGGGGCCGGTTTTGAGATAGGTAAGTTCGGCTATCAGGCGTTGGTCTACGACTTCTTCACCCGTGTAGAGGCAGGTCTCCAGCTGGCGCGCACGCGTCAACCGTAAGAGTTCGAGCAGCGCTTCGGGTTGCCATTCACCGCCAAAAAACAACACGCAAGTGATCAAACCCTGGTAGCGATCAAGGCGCTGAGCAAGGTGCTCAGGCGTAAGAGGATCGCCAGCGTTGGGGTTCCAGGTGTGGGCGCTATGGCAACCGGGACAACGCAAACGGCAGCCAGTAAGACTGAAGGCCAGAGAGATTTCCCCCGGCACCTCCTGCCAAACAACAGCCTCCTGTATGTATCTCAACAAATCCGCCATAAACCACCACATATAGTGCTTTTGAAATAAAATAAATCTATATATGGCGACCTTAACGATCTGACCACCGATATTATTTGATTTAGATCAAACTTTTTAGCCTGAATCCGGGGATTACCCACGAGGAGGTAAGCCGGGGTAAAAAGCTGAGGGTGGCAAAATTGGCAAAAAAAAGCAGTGCCGCTCAGCAACACTGCTTGGGTCAAAATAGGTTTGACTTGAGTCTGTAAACCTTGGGGTTCCAGGGAAGCGCGTCAGCGAGTAACGGGGTTTACCTTGTGCGCGGCCGTTTGCATTTTCACCAGTGCCGACTGCAAATCCTCCAGCGATTGAAAACGAGCGGTCAAGGTTAGTCCACTGCCTTTTTCCTGCAACTCGAGCTTTTCGCTATTACCAAACACCTGCGCCAAAGAGGCCTCGATGTCTCGCCGCTGTTGCGCCTCACGCGCAATGGCGTGATCCACCGACGAGATAAGGTATTCATCGCCAAAGCCGCCCTCCGGTTCTTTTAGCCAGAAATAGCACACCACCCAACTGATAAAAGCACCGGCGGCAATCAACAAGAAAAATTGCGAGGGCGAAACAAACAAAAAAATAAACAAATAAAACACGGCGCCCACATTGCCGTAGGCACCCGCCATACCGGAAATTTGCCCGGTCAGCCGACGCTTAATCGACGGAATAATACCGAAGGTGGCACCCTCGGCACCCTGCACAAAGAAGGAGCAGAGAATGGTAATAGCCACTGCCACCACCAACGGCCAACGGCTGTCCAACAACCCCATGAGCGCAAAACCTATGGCAATCCCCAACATATAGGCCAGCATGACAAAACGCCGGTTGCCCAAACGATCAGACACCAGGCCACCCATGGGGCGCGCAAATAAATTCACAAACGCAAAGGAGGCCGCAATCAAACCGGCGGCCGCCGCCGACAAACCCCAGGTTTCCTCAAAAAACATAGGCAGCATAGATACCACTGCCAGCTCTGCACCGAAATTGGCAAAGTAGGTGGTGTTCAGCGCAGCTACTGATTTGAACGGATAACGGTCATCAGCAGGCACCCCTTTTTTTAAAAGGGGCAGGTTAACGCGCAGCACCTGTACCAACTGATAAATAATTACTGTGCCTATCGCAAGATAGCAAGCCGCAGCGGTCAAGCTGTCGATGTAACCCGTGGTTTGTATGCGATAAACCAGAATAGCAAGCACCCCGATCATGGGCACTGTAAACAGTAGCAACAGAATGAGATCTTTGTAACTGGAGACCTCCAAAGCCATTGCTTTGCGCGGCTTGCGATGGCTGTCCGCACAGGGGCCATCGGTGATGGCGAACCAGTAAAATATGCCGTAGATCCCCATAATCACGCCAGACATTGCCACTGCCCAGCGCCAACCATCGTCGCCACCATAAAGCGTCAGCGCTATGGTGGGCAGCGTCATGGCGGCAACAGCCGAGCCAAAATTTCCCCAGCCTGCGTAAAAGCCCTCTGCAAAGCCTATATCTCTGGGTTTGAACCAGAGCGCAGTCATATGAATGCCCACCACAAAGCTAGCGCCCACAGAACTGAGCACCAGGCGCGAAATAAACAATTGTTCTTTGGTATCACCAAACGCGAACACCAGGGTAGGTAGCGACATTAATACCATCAATACCGAAAATACCCGGCGTGGGCCGTAGCGATCCAACGCCATACCCACGATGATGCGCGCCGGAATCGTAAGCGCCACATTGGCAATGGCAAACAGGCGAATATCGTCTTTGGTCAACCAGTCCACACTGCGCAGCATGGAGGACGCCAGTGGCGCCATGTTGAACCACACATAAAAGCAAATGAAAAAGGCGATCCAGGTAAGGTGGAGCGCTTTAATTTCGCGATTGTGAAACCTGAACAGGTCACTGACTTGCATGCTAAACCCCTTGTTACTCAGCCAGGTCTTCTTCGTGGGTGGGCACTATCAACAGCGGGCATTGCACCCGCCGCGCCAAAAAGGCACTGACCGAACCGAAGGTCATGTGATCAAACTCTTGCACCAGTGCATCAAGACGGCGCGTAATAAAGTTGCCGTCGGATTTGTAGGAGTGACGAGCGATAACCAGCATATCCGGCGCGCGCTCCTGGGTTGCACGCAAAATCAATTTGCGCGCATCGCCTTCGGCAATGAGTATGCTGGTGGTAAAGTCGGCGGCAGAAAGCTGTTGTGCCGCCTGCTCTGTACCGCTTTTTTGATCCTGATATTGCTGTTGAAAAAAATCATCGGCGGCAGAAGTGGCGCTCTGCGGGTCCTCAATAACAGAGATAAGCGTGATGCTGGGTTTGAGTTCGCCAAACATGCGTTTGACCCAATCGATGGCGATACGCGCGTTGCGCGAGTGGTCATAGGCAATCATGATTTTCATGGTAGAGCATCCTATTGATCAGAGAGATCTCAGCCTAGAGCGGTAAATCGCCCTGCTGCTTGATCAGTATCAACAGAAATCGCGAAAAAAATAGCGCGAAAAAAACGTCCTGATGAAAGCCGCAGTGAGAGTCAATATCTTTACTACCTCACAAGGAGTAAGCGCACTGCCACATAAAAAGACTGTGAAAAAGCCGCAGTCGCCGCCAGAGATCAACTGATTAATATCGCCGTCCTATCCCCTTGGTGGTAGCCACCCTAACCCCCGAATTGCCTGCACCTGCCGACAGGGTGGAATAGTGAAAACCCCTGTTAATTCCTAGGCTTAAGGCAAGCCAACAAGATTTTGTTGCACACCCTATTTGTGTATTTTCCAGCGCAGGCAAAGCCCATGACAATGACAACCAGCCTCAATCCCTCACGCAATATTGAACCGCCCAAGCCCCGCCAGATTGATATCGTCGACTGGCGCCCCGAAGACGAACACTTTTGGCGAACCCAGGGGGCGCGCATAGCCAACCGCAATCTATGGATTTCGATTCCCAGCTTGCTGTGTGGTTTTGCGGTTTGGTTAATGTGGGGAATTATCACTGTACAAATGGCCAACGCCGGCTTTTCGTTTACACCGGATCAACTGTTTACCATCGCCGCCATTTCCGGATTGTCAGGTGCGACACTGCGTATTCCTGCTTCTTTTTTTATTCGTCTCTGCGGTGGGCGCAATACCGTATGGTTGACTACAGCCCTGTTGATGATTCCCACCTTTGGTACCGGTATAGCCCTACAAAGCCTGGACACACCCTTGTGGGTGTTTCAGCTGCTGGCGCTTTTATCGGGTATCGGTGGCGGCAACTTTGCCTGCTCTATGTCCAATATCAGTAGCTTTTATCCCAAGCGTTTGCAGGGCACGGCGCTGGGCCTTAATGCGGGTTTGGGTAACTTCGGCGTAACCAGCATGCAATTGCTCGTCCCCGCCGTAATGACTCTGGGAATCTTCGGTGCGCTCGCGGGTGATGCAATGCCGTTAGTGAAAGATTCCGCCACACTGATTGGCAAAATTGCCGCAGGCACGCCAACCTTTATTCAAAATGCCGGTTTTGTATGGCTACTGCTGTTGTTGCCGCTGGCGATCATCGGTTGGTTTGGTATGAATAACCTGCTGTCGGTGTCGCCCAATATTGGTTCAACCCATAAGGCTTTTGCGCGGATTTTGTTGCTGTACAGCTTGGCACTATTGGTTGCCGCTCTCGGACTCTACCTCTATCTGCCAGCACCCAGCGGTTCCGGATTACTCGCGGGTCAGGGTATGTGGCTGGTACCACCTCTGGTGATCCTAGGCACCCTGTGGGGAATGAAGTTGGTGGCAAGCAGCGAAATGAAAGCCAACCTCAACAAACAATTTGCTATTTTTCGCAACAAACACACATGGTCAATGACCGCACTCTATGTAGTGACCTTTGGTTCGTTTATCGGTTTTTCCATGGCGCTACCGCTGTCAATCACGGTGATTTTTGGCAGCACCCATGTGTTTGATTCCGTTACTCAAAGCTGGATACACCAACCCAACCCCAACGCACCCTCCGCCTTAATGTACGCCTGGATAGGTCCCTTTGTCGGCGCACTTATCCGCCCACTGGGTGGCTGGATCTCGGACAAACTGGGCGGCTCAATCGTGACTCAATGGATTTCGGTAGTGTTGGTTATTGCGTCCGCTGCCACCGGCTATTTGATGCACCTTGCCTACCAATCCGCCACACCCGAACACTATTTCTGGCTCTTTATGCTGTTGTTTATTGTGCTCTTTGCCGCATCCGGCATAGGGAATGGCTCCACTTTTCGCACGGTAGGTTTTGTTTTTGATCGCGACCAAGCGGGGCCGGTTCTGGGTTGGACGTCCGCCATTGGCGCCTACGGTTCCTTTATTGCGCCTGTGGTGATCGGCGGCCAAATTCGTGCGGGCACACCCGAGTACGCCATGTATGGCTTTGCGGTTTTTTACGCGCTCTGTCTGGTGATTAACTGGTGGTTTTATCTGCGCAAAAACGCCTACATCAAAAATCCTTGAAGCCTTATCGCGGAGAAAGTCATGCGCTTCAACCGAATGCTACTTCTCGCCGGATTCGCAAGCCTCGCCACTGCAAATCCAGCCAATGCCCAGGAAAATTTTGTACAAGCGGTGCAAGATAGCAGCACCCAAGTGAACTTTCGTTTGCGCTATGAAGACGTTAGCTGGGACGGGCTGGAAGACGCGAGCGCTTTCACTTTGCGCTCGCGCCTGAGTTATGCATCGGGTGATTATCGCAAGCTTCGCCTGACGGCTGAATTTGATGATGTGCGAGAAATCGATACCCTGGATTACCGCACTGCACCCAATGACCCACAAAATCCCGGAACAGTGGTGATCGCCGATCCAGAGGGTACTGACCTCAATCAAGCCTATCTGTCTTATTCAACCACCCGCTATCAGATTCGCTACGGTCGCCAGCGGATTTTGCTCGACAACCAGCGCTTTGTTGGTGGCGTTGGCTGGCGACAAAACGAACAAACCTACGATGCGCTGAATATCACCACGCGCACGATCTATAACACAGAGGTTAACTACGCTTACATCACCCAGGTCAATCGAATTTTTGGTAAGAACAACCCACAAGGCAACCACCACCACACCAGCCATGTGTTCAACGCTCGCTATACCGGGTCGCCCGCCTCCAAGCTGGTCGGTTACGCCTATGTGATCGACAACAAATCCGCACCAGGGTTATCGAGCAACACCTATGGGCTGAGCTGGGACACTAAAGTAAACGACACCCTAAGTTACCGCCTGGAGTACGCCGTACAAAGTGACGCTGGCGACAACCCTGTGAACTACTCTACCGATTACTTACTGGGCGAATCCCGCCTCACACTGGGCAAGGTTACCGCCATACTGGGTTGCGAGGTGCTGGGATCGGATAGCGGTGTGCAGGGCTTTACCACCTCACTGGCTACACTCCACGCCTTTCAAGGCTGGACTGACCGCTTTTTGGATACCCCCAATACGGGTATTCGCGATACTTATCTGGGCATTGCGGGAACTACAGCGGGCATTAACCTGACCGCCAATTTTCACGACCTGAGATCTGATGCGGGCACCATTCACTATGGCAGAGAATGGGGTTTGAGCGCGTCCAAAAAATTCGGCCCTGTGGTCTACACTGGCAAGTACGCGGATTATCGCCGTGAGGCCTTTGGCTCAAACACGCGCAAATTTTGGCTAATGGCAGAGCTGGCCTGGTAGCCTGGGCAGCCACCCATCCAAAAACACTAGGAATGCCATTCACGCGGCACCTGAAAAAATCACGGAGAAGAACATGTCAATGTCACTCAAGGATCTCACCGCTGCCGATGTTATGCACAGGGATTTGCTCACTGTTTACGAAGGCTGGACTATTCATCGACTGGCAGAATTTTTTATTCACCGACAAATTTCCGCGGCACCGGTTATCGCCTCAGATCACGAACTTGTTGGCGTTGTCAGCGTAAGCGATATTTTTCGTTTTAACACCGACGACGAATCGCGCGGCCGTGCGCTGCGCAACCACTATCGCGACACCTGCGGCCAGGAAATCAACGAAACCGATCTGCGCACCTGGATCAAGAATGCCGACCGCAATTGCACAGTGCACCAAATCATGGCACCCGAGGTGATCAGCCTGGACAAGTCCGCCAGTTTGCAAGAAGTGATTGATACCCTGCTCAGCCGCCACATTCACCGGGTATTTGTTACCGAAGACAAAAAAATTGTGGGCGTTATCACCGCAATGGATGCACTCAGGGCGATGCATCTCGCCGTATTTGCAGAGCAGTTAAAGTGCTAATTCACACGCCCTGCTTCAGCAAAAGGCGTTTGATATCGCTAATTGCCTTCATGGGATTCAGTCCCTTGGGACACACATAGGTGCAATTTCCGATGGTGTGACAACGAAACACACTGAAAGGATCCTCCAGGTCTTTCAGACGCTGCTGCAAACCTTTATCACGCGAATCAGACATAAACCGATAAGCTTGCAGCAAGCCCGCAGGCCCAACATATTTATCTGGATTCCACCAGTAGGAAGGACAAGCTGAAGAGCAGCAGCCACACAAAATACATTCATACAAGCCATCGAGCTGGGCGCGCTCTTCAGGGCTTTGCAATCGCTCAATGGGCGGCTCTGGCTCAGAGTTTATCAGGTAGGGCCGAATGCGTTTGTACTGTTCAAAAAACTGGGTTTGATCCACCACCAAATCGCGAATAACCGGCATACCTGTCAATGGACGCAACACCAGAACTGAGGATCTTCCAAGCACCTCAGCAACTCGAGTAATGCAAGCCAGGCGATTTACCCCGTTAATGTTCATACCGTCTGAACCACAGACTCCTTCTCGGCATGAGCGCCGAAAAGCTAGCGTTTGATCCTCAGTCTTCAGGTACTCAAGTAGATCCAGCACCATGCGCTGGCGAAAGGTTTCTGGTACCTGGTATGACTGCATGCGCGGTTTTGCATCTTCATCAGGCAAGTAGCGATATATGTTTACCTCAAGCAAAGACACCTCCTTTTTACCTCCAAAGAGGTAGCAAAAAAACGCATTGGATGTAGTTTATTCGCTCTTATAGAAAAGCCGACTAAACTAAGGCAGCTATAGAAGATATTGGTAGAAAATAATAACGGGGCCAAGTCGCGGAAACCGCTGCGATAGCCCCGTTTTTTTTGCTGCGGCAAAAAGCCACACAGGAGCCGATCATGAGCGACAAGAATCAAAAACCCGACTGGGATCCGCGCAGCCTTGAGGTATTGCATGATCCACTGGGCAGTTTTGATCGCATGCGCGCTCAGTGTCCCCTAGCCTACAGCAATTTCATGCAGTGGTCTGTATTTCGCCACCAGGACGTTCTGCAAATACTGGAAGATCATCAGCGCTTCAGCAATCAAGTGTCGCAACACCGCTCTGTACCCAACGGCATGGATCCTCCGGAGCACACGCCTTACCGCCAATTGGTAGAGCCCTTTTTCACAGCTGAGCGTATGGCCGCCTTTGAACCTGAGTGTCGGCAGATATCGCACAAATTGATAAGCGCTCTTGGTGGCCGGCAAAAAGTGGACGTAGTCACCGAATTGGGTGAAAACTTTTCTCTGGCCGTGCAATGTCGTTTTCTGGGCTGGCCGGAAAGCTTGCAGCAACCCCTGCGCCAATGGATGCACGACAACCACAAAGCCACGCTGGCAGCTGACCGGCCAGCAATGGCAGGCATTGCGGAGCGCTTTGGTCTCACCATTTACAAGTTGCTGGAAACCCGCCGAACACTTGGCTCCCTGGCTCCCAATGACGTCACCAATGAATTACTCAGGGCTCAGGTCGATGGCCAGCCACTGGCCGAGGCTGATATCGTCAGCCTCCTGCGCAACTGGACAGCGGGAGAAGTGGGCACCATAACTGCGTCGGTGAGCATTATCCTTGCGTTTCTGGCGCAGCACCGGGAACTGCAACAAGAGCTGCGCCAACATCCGCAAAAACTACCCGAAGCCATAGATGAAATACTTCGGCGTCATGGACCATTGACCACCAATCGTCGCCGCGCAACGCAGGACATCACTCTAGGTGGCCGTCACATCCGCGCAGGCGAGTTACTCACGATAAACTGGGTATCAGCCAATCGGGATGAAAACGTTTTTCCCAATCCAGACCAGTTCCAATGGGGACGTGATCAAAGCAAAAATCTACTTTACGGCGCGGGAATACATGTCTGCCCAGGTGCGCCATTGGCACGGCTTGAATTGCGTATTTTTTTGGAAACCCTGCTTGCACAAACAACTCACTTTTGTTTAAGCCACGGATGTTCAGCAACGCCAGCACACTACCCAACAGGCGGTTTTGACACTCTGTATCTGGACTTTGATCCGACCAATGACAACAGACTTTAGTCGGCAATTGACTTATTCACATCGACATCCTGGAGCCATCATGGAATCTTTTGCGCTATCCCACTTTGATGATTTTTTGCAGATAGCTCGTCAACAAACTGAACCCCAAAAACTCTTGTTAGTCGTGGCGGCACGCGAACTTCCCCAGGGCCACACGCAAGAGCAGGCAAGAGCCTTTGCGGCTGGCGAGGGAGGACACCTGGCACCTATTGCCAGTGTCGACAGAGCTGCGCATCAACTAGCGAATTTCACTGCCTTTGAGGCCGAGGCTGCGCAAATAGTCAAGAAGTGGGATGCGGTGTTTGTAGGCGCACTGCCGGGAGAGAAGGGGAATGAGCCCTTGGAGGGAGCCGTAGATACGGCCATCGAACAAATGCTGCATGCCATTCGCAATGGGATGGTAAACCAGTATTTGATATTTAACCGCCAGGGCGAGCCTATTACACTCGTCCCAGCCTGAGACCTCAGTCTTAACGACAAACCCGGACTCAAGGTCAAACAAGAGCCCCCACTTCGTGGGGGCCTAAATGCACTTTTAAATCACCCCAAACGCCAACATCGCTTCAGCAACTCGCTGGAAGCCCATCATATTGGCGCCCGCTACATAATTGCCCTTCATGCCATATTCTTCCGCGGTGTGATAACAGGCATCGTGAATATTGCGCATGATGTGTTGCAGCCGCTCTTCGGTGTAATCAAAACTCCAGGCGTCGCGGCTGGCGTTTTGTTGCATCTCCAGCGCCGAGGTAGCCACGCCACCGGCATTGGCGGCTTTGCCCGGTGCTAAAGCCACACCAGCGTCCACAAAGGCCTTGATGGCTTCGGGTGTGCAAGGCATGTTGGCGCCTTCACTCACTACCTGGCAGCCATTGGCAATCAGCTGAGCCGCCGCTTCAGCGTTAAGCTCATTTTGCGTGGCGCAGGGCAAGGCGAGCTGGCAGGCCACAGACCAGATGGAACCTTCGCCGTGAAATCTGGCCTCTGTGCATTCCTTGACGTATTCGCTCAGGCGAGCGCGACGAACTTCTTTAATTTCTTTGAGCAAGTCTAGATTGATTCCCTGCGGGTGGTGAATAAAACCACTGGAGTCAGAGCAGGCCACAACACGCGCGCCCAACTGCTCGAGTTTTTCGATTGCATAGATGGCCACGTTACCGGAGCCAGACACCACACAGGTTTTGCCTTCCAAACTTTCGCCCTTGGCTTTAAGCATTTCCTGCGCAAAAAATACCGCGCCGTAACCAGTCGCTTCCTTGCGCACCAGGGCGCCGCCCCAGTGGGGGCTTTTGCCAGTGATCACACCGGATTCGTAGCGATTGGTGATGCGCTTGTACTGGCCAAATAAATAACCAATTTCGCGCGCGCCCACACCTATATCACCGGCGGGCACATCGGTCATTTCACCGATGTGACGATAGAGTTCGGTCATAAAGCTTTGGCAAAAACGCATGATTTCACTGTCGGATTTGCCCTTGGGATCAAAATCCGATCCGCCCTTGCCACCGCCGATCGGCATACCGGTAATGGCGTTTTTAAAGGTCTGCTCAAAGCCGAGAAATTTGATAGTGCCAAGCAACACCGAAGGGTGAAAACGCAGGCCACCTTTGTAAGGGCCGAGGGCGCTGTTAAAACCCACGCGAAATCCGCGATTGATTTGTACTTCACCTGTATCGTCCTGCCAGGGCACGCGAAAAATAATTTGCCGCTCCGGCTCGCAGATGCGCTCAATAATTTTGTGTTCGGCATAGTGAGGGCGCTTGCGCAGCACCGGGGCGAGGGTTTCGATGACCTCTTTCACCGCCTGGTGAAATTCCACTTCGCCGGGGTTGCGGCGAATCACCTGCTCGTAAATTTCATGAATGCGCGCTTCTGTATCTGCCATAGGACTCTCTCTTAACTTTTCTCAGCTTGATGAAAAAACGCCCCCGCACTCGCCGAGCACGGGGGCTGGTAGCGTTAACGCCGATTATTTATGCCCTCCACCGCCGCAGTGACCACAACAGCCACCCTGATCGCGCTGGATTTCGGCAAGGGCCGCGTCTGATTCACCCGGCCGTGCATCAGCATAGCCGCTAACCATCGCACTGGCCACCGCACCCACCGCCAGAGGTTGGTCGCGATCGGGGAAAAAGACCCCTTTAACCACCTGCCAACTCACCGCCAGAGCGCCTACGATAAACACCACATCACCGATAGTGCGCACCCAGCGCAGGGTATGCAGCAGGTCGCTCTGCATAAAGGACTCGCTGCGCGCATACCACAGGCCTTCGGAGGCACTGGCGACAAATTGAATGATGCCGATGGGCAGTAAACTGGTGAACAACATCATCGCCAGGCCAATATTCAACCACCAGAAACCCGTACTCATGAGCTTGTCGCTAAACACCAGCTGTGGGCGGATGTAGCGCAAAATCAGCAAGCAAAAGCCCAGCGCCAGGAAACCGTAAACCCCAAAGAGCGCACCGTGAGCATGGGTCGGTGTGGTGTTCAAACCCTGGATGTAGTAGAGCGAGATGGGCGGGTTAATCATAAAGCCCAGCACTCCGGCACCCAGCATATTCCAAAAGGCTACCGCCACAAAGAACAGCAACGGCCATTTAATGTTTTGCATCCAGGTGGCGCGCGCCTTAAGGCGCCAGTTTTCCCAGGCCTCATAACCCAACACCACCAGAGGCACGACTTCCAAAGCACTGAAGGTGGCACCTACTGCCATCACCGGCGTGGTGGTGCCAGAGAAGTAGAGGTGATGGAAGGTGCCGGGCACACCGCCGAGCATAAACAGCGAGGCAGACGCGAGGGTGGCGGCAGTTGCCATGCGGCGTGACACCAGCCCCATACTGCAAAAAATAAACGCCAAAGCTGCGGTAGCGAAGACTTCAAAGAAGCCCTCTACCCACAGGTGCACCACCCACCAGCGCCAATACTCCATGATCGACAGATTGGTGCGCTCGCCGTAGAACAAACCGGCACCGTAAAAGAGACCAATGGCCACCACTGAGGCGGTTAACAAGGCCAAGAGGTTTTTGTCGCCGGGCTGACGCAGTGCCGGACCAATGCCACGCAGCATCAACACCAGCCAAAAAACGATGCCACCAAATTTCAGAATCTGCCAAAAGCGGCCCAGATCCACGTATTCATAACCCTGGTGACCAAACCAAAAGCTCAAATGCGCGGGCATGATTTGCGCGATGGCAAAAAAGTTACCCGCAAAAGAACCCACCACCACAGCGATCAGTGCCCAGAACAAAATGTCCACGCCCAGCTTTTGGAATTTCGGGTCTTTGCCGCCGTTAATAATCGGCGCCAAAAACAAACCTGCTGCCAAAAACCCGGTGGCTATCCAGAACATGGCCGCCTGAATGTGCCAGGTACGCACCAAACTGTAGGGCAACCACTCGGAGGTGTTAATGCCATAAAAACCCTGACCTTCCACTGTGTAGTGAGCGGTAAAACCGCCGAGAAACACCTGGGCCACAAACAGCGCCACCACCACAAACAGGTATTTACCCAGGGCTTTTTGCGAGGGTGTCAGCGCCAAGGTGGTGATGGGGTCCCGTGCAGGGGCAACCGGCTCCTCCTCATCTTCGCGACGCAAAAACGCCCAGCCCCACACCAGACCACCCACACCGGCAATCAGGAGCACCACGCTGGCAATTGACCACACGATATTCTCAGCGGTGGGTTTGTTGTCGATCAGCGGCTCGTGAGGCCAGTTGTTGGTGTAAGTCGCCTTGCCGGGATAGCGCTCGGTGGCGGCGGCCCAGGCAGTCCAAAAGAAAAACTGAGTCATCTGCTCGCGCCGCTCGGCACTAGGCAGGGTGTTTTCTTTCATGGCGTAGTTGCTGCGGGTGGGCTGCAGCTCAGGCGCGTCACTAAACAGACGGCTGTAGTAGTCCGCTGTCAGGGCAATAGCCTGGGCGCGACGCTGATCGATCACCAGCTGATCTGTGTCAGGATCGTAGGTGTTGGTGCGATAGGCACGCTTAAGGTCGTAAAGCAGAGAGTGCTGTTGACGCTCATCCAGCTCGGCGTAGGGCTTGCCAAACACCGATTGTGCGGCCAACTCCAACCAGGCCAGGAGCTCACGGTGCAGCCAGTCGGCGGTCCAATCCGGCGCCTGGTAGGCACCGTGGCCCCAGATGGAACCCAGCTGCATACCACCCACGGATTGCCAGGCGGTCTGACCGTCGAGAATGCTCTCGTTGGTCATCAATACCTCGCCCTGCTCGGTAACTACCTGGGCCGGAATTGGCGGCGCCTTGCGATAGACCTCAGCCCCGAAGTAGCCCAACAGCGAGAAGGTGACGGCGAGAATGCCGATCAATATCCACCAAAGTTTTTTGTACTCGCCCATGTCAGTGGCCCTCCCCGTCGATGCGCTCAAACAGCAAATTGTTTTCCAGATGTATGTGTTCCATCAGATCCCGTTCCAGGGCTTCGAGGCCAACGTAGAGTGCGCGCCAGGTATTGCAGGCGCCCTCGGGCAGGGTTAACTGGCGGGTAAAACGGTGAATGCGAGCCAGAGCCTGGCCATGGTGATCATGCTCGTGGCGCATCATCGAGACAGGCGCCTTGGCAAAGCCGTGCATGCCGCGCAGGATCATGGGGAAGAGGATCTGTTCTTCTTTTTGCATGTGGCTTTCCAACTCCGCCAGCATCTCCTCCAGATGATCCGCCAGGCCCGCCGGGCACTCGGGATGACCGCCGTGAACCAGCTCTACCCTGGCAGCCAAACGAATCAACTCGGGCAGTTGCTCGCGGTGGCGATCGTGATAGCGGGAGAGTATGTGCTCGATCAGTCGCTCATCGGGCAGCGCTGACAGCTGGGATTGCTCGACCGGATCGGCTTTCAAGGATTCGAGCGCCTGCGCCAGCGCCTGAGCATCCAGGGATTTGCGCGCGGCGGCGTCGCGCAGGCTTTGCTGGCCGCCACAGCAAAAGTCGAGCTTGTGACGATAAAAAAGCGCGGTGGCGCCGGGAATCTCCCGCGCCAGCTCGCCGAGAGATGTGTCTAGGGTATTCATGCTGCTCCTCCGGAGTCAGGGTTGGCAGGGAGTTAGCGTGCGGATGATTCTGCAAGCGCAACGCTTAACATGTATTGTAGTTGCATCTTTTAAAGATGCAACTACAATACATGTTAAGCAGCCATCTTTTTTCAGGAGTCATCATGGGCGCTTCATCTATCTCTCATCGCTCCAGCCGCCACTACCGCCGTTGGTATGTGCGCAGCCGTCGCCTGCCCTGGTTATGTCTGGCCTGGGGCAGTCTGGGGCTGGGCGCTCTGGGCACCTTGCTCCCCCTGCTGCCCACTACGCCCTTTGTATTGCTCGCCGCCTGGGCCGCCCCCAAAGGTTCCCCCAAGCTGAAACGCTGGCTGCGCCAGCATCCGAAGCTGGGGCCGGTGATTCACCAATGGCAGCGCCACAAAGCCATCCCCCGGCGCGGCAAATACCTGGCCTGGGGGATGCTGGCGATCTCCTGGCTGCTACTGCTTTCTCTGGGGACCGCATCGCTCTTGCTCTTTGGTCTGGCGTTGATCTTTGTTGCCCTGGGCCTCAGCCTGGCATCCTTTCCCGATACCCAAATTCCGCCTGACGCTGCTGGAGGCAAACCCCGTGAAAGCGCTTGAACATCCCTTGCTGGCCTATGGCTTTCGCCCTTTCTTTTTACTCACCGGGCTCTGCGCCCTGTTGTTGGTGCTGGGCTGGATAGGCTTTTTGTTTGGTGGCTGGCCCCTGCCTCTGGGCTGGTCACCGCTGAAATGGCATAGCCACGAAATGCTCTACGGCTTGGTGCCCGCCGCCATTGCCGGGTTTCTGCTCACCGCCATCACCAACTGGACAGGCGCGGCGCCGCTCAACCGCGGCTGGCTGTTGGGTTTAGTCTTGCTCTGGTTGGCGGGCCGTCTGGCCATGCTACTGGCGGGCTGGCTACCGCCGCTGCTGGTCAGCTTGATCGACCTGGCGTTTTTACCCCTGCTGGGGATCTACCTGGCGCGGGTGCTCTGGCGTTACCACAACCGTCGCAATCTGGTGATGGTAGTGATACTGGCGCTGCTCACCCTGGGCAATGGCCTGATGCACTGGGGTTTTATCAGCGGCACTGACCTGGGATTGCGCCAGGGACAACAGCTGGGCTTTTACCTGATCACCCTGCTGATGATGGTGATTGGCGGGCGCATCATCCCCGCCTTTTCCGCCAATTGGCTGCGCCAAGGGGGCGGTCACCCGGAGGCAGTGCGCCGCTTTGGCGGGTTGGACAGCCTGGCCCTGGCGAGCCTGGCACTGCTGGCGCTGATGGATTTGCTGGGCGCACCCGGCTCCCTGGTGGGCGTTTGCGCCTGGGTGGCAGCTCTCGCCAACGGCCTGCGCCTGCTGCTCTGGGCTGGCTGGCTCACGGCGCGGGAGCCGCTGTTGTGGATTCTTCACCTGGGCTATGCGTGGATAGTCATCGCCCTGGCCTTGCGCGGTTGGGCGGCGCTGGCGCCCGAATTTTCTCCCAGCCTCTGGCAACACGCGCTGGGGATAGGCGCCATAGGCACGCTGCTGCTCGGGGTAATGACGCGGGTGGCTATGGGTCACACCGGCCGCCCTATGCAGTTGGTGCGCGGTGGCCTGTGGATTTACCTGGCCATACTGCTGGCCGCGCCACTGCGCCTGGCGGCGGCTGCCGGTCTGCTGGACTATCGTCTGGGTGTCACGCTCGCTGCCCTGGCATGGATACTGGCGTTCGGACTCTTTGTGGTACTTTACTGGCCCATTTTGTCCCGCCCCCGGGCCGATGGCCGCCCCGGCTGATCACCAACCCACCTGAGAATGCGCCCAAACTAATACCGAGATAAGCCCATGCATATCACCCGCTACACCGACTACTCGCTACGCGTGCTCATGTACCTGGCCATCAAGGGAGAGGAGCTGTCGACCATCCGCGAAATCGCCGAGAGTTACGACATCTCCAAAAACCACCTGATGAAAGTGGTGCAGGAGCTGGCCAACAAAGGCTATGTACAGGCAATTCGCGGTAAAAATGGCGGTATTCGTCTGGGCAGTACACCGGAATCCATTAACGTTGGCCGCCTGGTGCGGGACACCGAACAGGATCTAACGCTGGTGGAATGTTTTAACAGCGGCGGCAGCTGCGCCCTCACCCCGGCCTGCGAACTCAAGCGCGTGCTGGCCGAAGCGCTGGAGGGGTTTTTCCGGGTGCTGGATGGCTATACCCTGGCCGACCTGCTACCGGGCAAACGGGTACCGCAAATGGCGCAGCTATTACGCATTGGGACCTGGCCATAAACCGCGTCGATCAAACTTACATTGCCGTCTGACGAGCGATAACAAACCCTCAACAAAACAAAGGGTTACTCGTCTGGCTCCAAAATTGCAAACTGCCGGGGGTAGTTGTCAATCTCCAACAACCCTAAAGGAAGACAGCAATGAAAACATTATCGCTCTTGAGTCTTTTGGCCGCTGGCTGGCTGAGTATCAGTGCCAGTGCCGACGTGATTTTTGAAGACAATTTCGATTCGGAGGCCGCTCCCGGTGCCTCAATCCTGGACTACAGCAGCTTCGGCCAATGGACAGTCTCTGAAGGCACCGTCGATCTGATTTCCAGCGGCGGCTTCGGCATCTCCTGTGCGGGCGGCAGTGGCAAGTGTGTGGATCTGGACGGCTCAAACAACAACGCGGGTGTTCTCACCAGCAGCCTGTTGAATCTTACGGCGGGCAACTACGCACTCAGCTTTGACATTTCTGGCAACCAGCGCAATGGAAGCAGTGACTCCCTGCTGGTTACACTAAGCGGGTTTGTGAACGAGGTTTTTGAACTTGCCGGAGGCGACCCCTGGACAAGTATTACGCGCTACTTCACCCTCGACGCCGCCAACTCAGCTGCTATCGCCTTTAGCCTCAGCGGCGGCGATAACGTGGGGATCATCCTCGACAATGTCGTACTGCAATCGATTGAGAGGGTTGAGGTGCCTGAGCCCTCATCCTTTATGCTGTTGATGCTGGGCCTGCTGGGATTGGTGCTGGCGCGGCGCAAGGCGCATCAGTAAATCCCAACGGTGGCTTCCAAAACGGGAGCCACCCTGGTCGCAAACGAGAGATGCCATAGCACGAATGATTGACTCGCTTTACACCTGGCTGCCACACATCAAACACCTGCATGTAACCCTGGCGATCGCCTCGGTGAGTTTTTTTCTGTTGCGCTTTGTGGCGCGGGAGGCAGGCGCTGCCTTTATGGCCCAACGCTGGACCAAAACCGCCCCCGCCCTACTCGACACCTGTTTGCTGCTCTCGGGCCTGACCCTGGCCCTGCTTTACCGCCTCTCGCCTTTTGCGGCGCCCTGGCTGGGCGTCAAGCTGCTGCTGATTGTGGCCTACATAGGCGCTGGCATGCTGGCCTTTAAGGCACCCCTCTGGGGCCAGCGAATGGCGGCCCTGTTGCTGGCCCTGTGCCTGATCACGGGTGTGGCCGTGCTGGCGGTGCTCAAGCCGTTTTAGCCAGCTGTCGCTCCTCCATCCAGCAAAACAACACCGGCACCAGTAAAAGATTAAGCGCCACAAAGGTGATGCCGCCCAGTGTGGGGATGGCCATGGGGCGCATCAGGTCTGCGCCCCGCCCGGTGGCGCTGAGCACCGGCAGAAGCGCCAGGAGCGTGGTCATGGAGGTCATCAGGCAGGGCAGCAGTCGCTCCGCCGCTGCCGCAGCGGCCAGCTGGCGAATCGCCGCCGGGCTGGTGGGTTGCTCAGCGACAAACCGCTGCTTGATCAAGCTGCCCATCACCACGCCGTCGTCCACCGCCAAGCCAAAGAGCGCCAAAAAACCCACCCAGACCGCAATACTCAAATTGATCGAGCCCAGATGAAACAGCTCCCGCAGTGAACTGCCCAGCAAGGAAAACTCCAAAAATCCCGGACGCGACCACAACCACAACAACACAAAACCGCCTGCCCAGGCCAGCAGCACACTGCTGAACACGCTGAGGGCCTGGCCCGCATGGCGAAACTGCCAGTAAAGCAGCAGCAGTATCGCCGCCAGTGACAGGGGGATAATCAGTCGCAGGGTTTCGGCGGCGCGCTGCTGTTGCTGGTAGCTACCCGCGAAGCTGTAACTCACCCCCGAGGGCAACTGCAACCGCCCCTGCTCCTGCTCAGCGCGCAGATGGCGATCCAGTTGCTCCACCAACTCCACCTCGGCCAACCCAGGCGCGCCGCCAAAGGTGACATAGGCGGTCAGGAAGCTGTTTTCGCTGCGAATCATCTGCGGCCCCGCCACCAACTCAATACTGGCCAGCTGCCCCAGGGGCACACTGGCACCGGAGGGAGTTTGCACCGGCAGGCGCGCCATGGCTTCCGGGCTTTCGCGCCATTCGCGGGGGTAGCGCAGACGCACGCCGTAGCGCTCCCGCCCCTGGATAATCTGGGTGAGGCGCTCACCCCCAAGGGCGGTGGCGATGGTCATTTGCAGCTTCTCCATGCTCAGGCCCACGCGGGCAATGGCCTCCCGATCCGGGCGTATTTCTATCCACAGCTGACCCAGGGGGCGATCGGCATTGACCGTGCCCGGCACTACGCCGGGAGCTTGGCGCAGGCTGGCCTCAAGCGCGCGACTGGCGGCATCCAGGCTGGCCAAGTCCGGCGCCTGAAGTTTTACCCCAGTGGCCGCACGCATACCGGTTTGCAACATCAGCAAGCGGGTTTCGATGGGCTGCAAGCGAGGCGCCGAGGTGCTGCCGGGGCGCTCGGCGGCCTGGACGATTTCCTGCCAAATGTCTTCCGGTGATTTGATGTGATCGCGCCATTGGCGATAGGGCCGGCCGCGCTTATCGGGGATCAGCTCACCTTCGGCATCGCGCACAAACTCGCCCCGGCGTCGATCAAAAGCAAAGGCCTCTACCCGGCCCGCACTATCGGTGAGGTATTCACTCTTGTAGTGAATAATGGTTTCGATCATCGACAGGGGTGCCGGGTCCAGGGGCGTATCCGCCCGCCCCGCCTTGCCGACCACCACCTCTATCTCAGGGATGGCGGCGATGGCGCGGTTTTGATAGTGCAGTAACTCCAGTGCCTCGCTCACCCCGGCGTGGGGCATAAGGCTTGGCATCCACAGAAAACTGCCCTCGTCCAGGGGCGGCATAAATTCGCGCCCCAGGCCGGGAAACACGCGGTCGCCCCAGCGCCAAAGCGCCGAGTGCTGCCAGTGGCGACTGTCCGCACCCAGGCTCTCCGCCAGCGCCAACACTGGACGGGTAGCGCCGGAAAAGCCCAGCCAGATACACACCCCCAGGGTGACCAGCAAACCGGGCGCCAGTAAAAACCAACCCTTGTGCGCCAGGCACCAATTCAACAGGCGGCTATAGCTCCAGCGCAGCAGCGACACCAGCAGCAAGACAAAACCACCCAACAGCAGGAGCAGGAAGGTGTTGGCCAGAAGTCGCCCCGGCCCCAGAGGCGACCAGACGGCGGCCAGCAATAGCGTCGCCAGCAGCACCAGCAACCACTTGGGCAGAGTACGCAAATAGGTGGGTAAACGCGGTGATTTGCGCACCCCGAACCTGCCCAAGCTAAACCGGGGAATCCGAATACTGAGCAGCAGGTGTAACACCAGCGGCAGCAGGCTGAGCACCAGCAGTGCTGACGCCAGGAGCACCAGGGTCTTGGTTTGCGCCAGGGGTGCAAAGAGCTTGCCCTCGGCACCGCTCATGGCAAACACCGGCAGGAAGCTGATGACCGTTGTGGCTATGGCAGTGAGCACAGCCCCGCCCAACTCGGCCACGCTGATTTGGATGGATTCGGCGGTCGATTCCTGCGGGTACTCCCGCCGCCGCGCCAGCACCCGGGTGGTGAGGATGATGCCCATATCCACAATGGTGCCCACCGCAATGGCGATACCCGCCAGCGCAACGATATTGGCCTCCACGCCCCACCACTTCATGCCGATAAAGGTCAGCAGTACCGCCATCGGCAGGGTGCTGGCCACCGCCAGGGCACCGCGCAACTGGCCCAGCAAAATCAACACCACAATCAGGGTTACCAGCAGCTGCTGCACCAGGGCGCGGTTGAGGGTGGCGAGGGTCTGGTCGATCAGCTCGGCTCGATCATAAAACGGCACCAGTTGCACCTGGCTCAGGCTCAGCCATGAGGGCCGCTCCTGCCAATGCTGGCGCAGCCAGGCCTGCCACTGCGCCTGACTGGACTCATCCAGGGCGGGCAGCTGGTGCTTGCGCGCAAAGTCCGCCAGTTGTTCAGGGGTGACCTGGCGCTCATCCACCCAAACCTGGGCGGGCAGCGCCAGCTCGGCGATGCGCCTGTGCACATCGGCAATCGCGGTGCGCGGATTGACGCCCTGGGAGAGGGTTACCACACCGCCCACCGCCTCGGCACCCGCCACATCCAGCAGACCGCGCCTGGGCGCTGCCGCCCGCTGAATCCTGGCCAGGTCACCCAGGCGCACGGGTAGCAGATCCGGCCCCAGGCGTACCAGGCTGGCGGCCATATCCTCCGGCGTTTGCACCAACCCGGCCAGACGAATGCTGTATTCCACCCTATTGATCTCGGTGACTCCTGCGCCCGCGTCCTGGTTGCTGGCGGCGAGGGCGCCGATTATTTCATCCAGACTGATGCCCAGGGTTTGCAGGGCCAGTGGGTCCACCTCCACCAGCCATTCGGTTTCATAGCCGCCAATGGAGGCCACCTCGGTAACCCCGGCAGCGGTGAGCAGCGCGGGTTTTACTGTCCAGTCTTGCAGGCTGCGCAACTGGTGCAGATCCCAACCGGGCACCGGGCGGCCGTCCAGATCCCGCGCTTCAAGCGTGTACCAGAGCACCTGCCCCAACGCGGTGGCATCTGGCCCCAACTGAGGTTGCACGCCGGAGGGCAGGCTGCCGGGCGGCAGGCTGGCGAGCTTTTCCAGCAGCCGGGATCTGGCCCAGTAAACATCTACCTGATCATCAAAAATCACCGCAATGGAGGCAAAACCCTGCATCGAGAGGCTGCGCAGATCCTTGACCCCCGGTACCCCTAACAGCGCGCTGCCGAGGGGATAGGTGATTTGATCCTCCACTTCGCGGGGTGAACGGCCCGGCCAATCGACATAGATCAGCTGCTGGTTTTCGCCCAGGTTGGGGATAGCATCCACCGCCACCGGGTTGCGCGGCAGACCTGAGCCCCACTCAAAGGGCGCCACCACCAGCCCCCAAAACCCCAGACCGACCAAGAGCACCAACAGGCTCAGCCGCTGGCGCAGACAAAAGCCGGTCCAGGCATAGAGGACACCTGCCAACCCTTGCGGCCTAGTGGTCATGGCCACCTCCCACCGCTGGCTGGTGATGCAGGTGGTGGTCGTGGACCGAGTGGCCGCTATCAGGCTGGCGAGCCGGAGCGGCCGCCCCATGGTCATGGGGCAGGCTGCCACCACCCTCACCAAGCAAACTGCGCAGGCCACGCAGCTGCCGCTCGCTGTCGATCCGCAGGGCGCCCTCAGTCACCACCCGCTCACCCTCGGACAAGCCACTAACCACCGGGTAAAAATCCCCTGCCCTGGGCCCCAGGGTTAGCTTGCGCGGCACATAACTGGCGGGCTCCTGCTGTGTTTGCACAAACACTATGGCTCCCTCGGGGCCAAGCAGGGGCGCCGAAGCGGGCACCCGCAGCTGTGCTGGCAGCACCAGCGATAGCCTGGCCGTCACCCACTGACCTGGGTGCCAGTAGCCGCTGGCATTGTCCACCAGCACCCGCAGGCTGGCGGTGCGGGTTAAGGGGTCGAGCCAGGGACTGACGTAGTCGATACTGGCGTCCTGCTCCCTGCCCCGCTGATCACTGAGGCTCAGCCTCAGGCCCTTGTGTACATAAGCTAGATCCTCCTCATAAGCCGCCAACTCGGCCCATACCTGGCTCAAATCCACCAGAGTAAACAGCGGCTGGCCCAGGCTGATGTAATCGCCCTCCAACAACAGGCGCTCTCTCACCAAACCGTCGATAGGCGCCTCAATGGGCAGGTGGGTAAGCGGCCTGCCAGCGGCCTCTACCCGAGTAATCACCCCCTCGGAAACACCCAGTAGCAGGAGTTTTTCACGGGCAGCCGTGTAGGTTTTGTCTGCGGCAGAACGCAGGTTGGAATCGCCTGTCAGGCGCGCACGGCTGCGGGCGGCGGAGAGCAGCTCCTCCTGGGCCACGTAGAGTTCGGGGCTGTAGATCTCGGCCAACACCTCACCCTTTTGCACAGGTGCGCCCTGGGTGGCGACAAAAACCCTGTCCACCCGCCCGCTGACTCTGGCGGTGATGCGCCTGACCCTGGCCTCATCCGGCACGATTTGACCGCTCAGGCGCAGGCTGCGAGTCAGTGGCCCTTGGCTAACGGCCTGGGTTTCCAGGTTCATCAGCGCCAGGGCCCGAGGGTCGAGCACCAGCGCCTGAGGATCGACTGGCGCCGCCGAGCGCACTACCGGCACCAGTGTCATGCCGCAAATGGGGCAAGGGGTATCCGGGTCCTGGCTGCGGATCTTGGGATGCATGGCGCAGGTGTATTCAGCGGCGGGCTCCAGAAGGTGCAGACTCGAGGCCTGACTGATCAGGGGCACCCACAGAATCAGCACCAACAGGCAGGTGCAGGCATAGGGATAGGCCCATCGCCGGGGATGGGGCCGGTACAGGGGAAAAATAAACATGAAAGTCTCCACTCGTTAGTCGCCAACATCAGTTCAAAACCGATTGAGCAACTGCTTAGAGTCGAAACACCTCAAGACGTAAATAGCGCGGCGGGTAGCCCGGCGGATCAGCGCCTCTGACGGCCAGGACAGGGTTGGACCCCAGGGAAGAAGGTAAGAGCGCCCAGATTTCGGTCGCCATTAAAGGCGCCAGCCAAACCTGGGGTTGAGGCAATTGCAGCAGCGACTCGTCACAATCGGCGCAGCTTTCGGCCGCTGCATCAACATCAAGCCGGGCCACTTCAACCTGGCTTGATGCCTCCTGGCCGTGTGATGCCTGGCTCTGTGATGCTTGGCCATGACATTGCGCGACGCCGCCCTGAGCCACCAGTGGTGCCGGGGCAAACGCGTGAGCCTGGACCGACGACAGCTGACAAGCCACCAAGCACCAGGGCAGCAATAAACCCAGCAGCAACCAGCTGGGGCGGCGGCGGAGTTGATGGGCTAGGCGGGACAACACAGCGATCAGAGCCTCGGGGGGTGAGTCGGTTGCCGAATCATATCACGCGCGAGTAGCGGATCTGATTGCCTTGGTTCAAGTAGGCATCGAATACCATACACAGGCGACGAATCAACAAGCGTCCGGCGTTGTGTACTCGAATCCCCTGATCGTCCAGGCTGAGCAACCCATCCTCCATCATGGGGCCAAGCTGTGCCAGCTCAGCGGCAAAATAGGTTTGGGCATCCACAGCATAGAGGCGTTTGAGCTCAGCAAAATTCAGCTGAAAATGGCAAATCAGTTGACCTATAACATAGCGGCGCAAACGGTCTTCGGCCGAAGTGACAAAGCCGCGAACAAACGCTAGATCGCCCGCTTCCAGCCGCTGTTGGTAGCCGATGAGGTGCTTGGCATTTTGTACATAGGCGTCGCCAAAATGACTGATGGCCGAAACCCCCAGAGATACCAGGTCGCAGTCGCCGTGAGTGGCATAGCCCTGAAAATTGCGCTGCATACGCCCTTCGGCCTGGGCTTTAACCAGGCTGTCTTCCGGCAGGGCAAAGTGGTCCATGCCCACGTACACATAACCCGCGCCCTGGAGCTTTTCGATGGCCAGACGCAAAAGCCCCAGCTTGGTTTCCGCACTGGGCAAATCCTGGTCGCGGATCAGTTTTTGACTTTTGAACAGGTGCGGCAAATGGGCATAGCTGAACACCGAAAGGCGATCAGGGCGCAACTGAATGACCTGCTCCAGGGTTTTGCCGAAACCTTCGGGGGTTTGCAACGGCAGTCCGTAGATCAAATCCATATTGATCGAATGAAAACCCTGCTCCCGCGCCACGCGCACCAGGGTGCCCACCTCTTCCGGGGTGTTGTAACGGTTGACCGCTGCCTGCACCGCCGGATCAAAATCCTGCACGCCCATGCTCAAGCGATTAAACCCCAGGCGTCGTAGGGTGAGCAGGCTGCGCGCCGCCGTGCGGCCGGGGTGAATTTCTATACCGTAGTCACCACCATCGTCGCGGCGCAGATGAAAGTGACTCCTGAGCTGGTTGATCAACCACTCCAGCTCCAGGTCGCTCAGGTAGCTGGGCGTGCCCCCGCCCCAATGAAGCTGCTCCACCAACCTGCCCGGCTCAAACCAGCGTTTGACCTGGGTCATTTCCAGCGCCATCTGCTCCAGATAGGGCATAGCCCTTTCCTTATTGGGCGTTATCACCTTGTTGCAGCCGCAGTAAAAACACAGGGTTTCGCAAAAGGGGATATGGCAATACAGAGATAAAGGGCGGCCACTGGCGTTACTGCGCTCGGCAGCGGCGGCGTAGTCTGCCTGGCTGAAACTCTCGTTGAACTGAGGCGCAGTGGGGTAGGAGGTATAACGCGGCCCGGCCAGATCGTAGCTGGCCAGCAGATGGGCATCCCAGGCCAGCGGCTCGTTGAACAGAGGCGGAGCCGATGGATGAGCTTGATTGGCAAGAGACATAGGTTCCTCCTATGGACACATGGAGCCGGTGCTACCCGACCCAAGTGAGTCAGTCGCTACTGCATCAGTGGCGTGGACGGCAGCGAAAAATCGTAACCGCTAATCGTCGCCTCACTGATCAGGTATTGCAGATAGTGATGTATGGCCTTGTGGCGGTTGCAGTTTTGCAGGTAGTCGGCAATATCCTGCTCCACTTCGTCAAAAGGCTTTTGGCGGCCGGGCCAGCGCCGGTCGATAAGCACCAGGTGGTAGCCGTAGCGAGTTTCAATGGGGTGAGGCAGCAAACCCGGTTCGGCGCTGAATACCTGCCGCTCAAATTCGGGCAGGGTTTGACCCCGACCGACACGTCCCAGACTACCACCGGCCGAGCTTGAAGGACAGGCAGATTCCTGCGCCGCCATCAGCGCAAAATCCGCCCCTTGGGAGAGCAGGCCGAGCAGGCGCAGTGCCTGCGCCTTGCACGCCATTCGCGTCTCCACATCATCCGGGGCAGCAGCCAGCAGTATATGGCTCAACTCCAGCTCCAACCCTTCACAAAAACGCACCAGATTGGCCTGATAGTAGCGCTCGCATTCGGCGCGGCCGGCGCTGGGCAAGTCAAGCTCCAGCGCCAACAGCTGATCGACAAAACTTTCGTCATCGCCGGGGTGAAGCCCAAGCACCTGGGCCCGCTGACGCAGCAGCTCACCAATAATGAGGCTTTCAGCCGCTTGCACCATGGCCGCTCGGGCACTTTCGGCCGGGTGATATTGCATTTCCGCGTGAATGCGCGACTCGGGGATTTCTACCTGATTGACACTGATCATTGGCTGCTCCGGGTGGCGACTGGGCCACGGCGTCTAACAACCTGATAATTGCGGCGCAGGTACTTAAGCGGGAGGCTCAGTGCGTGAACCAGACGACTAAAGGGAAAGACCACAAACAGGGTCATGCCAAGGAAGATGTGAGCCTTAAAGATCCAGTGCACGTCCACGATGGCTGCCGCAGCGGTGTAACCACTGAAGGTCACTATGCCTTGCGCCCAAGCCATAAATTTGAGCATTTCGTGGCCGTCCAGGTGGCCGAGCGAGACAAAAATAGAGGCCAGCCCCAACAGCAGCTGGGCCAGCAGCAACAGTAATATCAGCTTATCCATCAGGCTGCTGGAAGCTTGTACTCTGGGCATCAGAAAACGGCGCAGCACCAGGATGGTTAAACCGTAGAGACAGAGCAGGCCGAAGATCCCGCCCGCCACCACCGCCAGCAGCTGCTTGGCCGCGGCCGAGATACCCAGCAGATGCCAGACTTCCACCGGAGTCAACAAGCCCACAAAGTGACCCAGGAGTATGCCCAGTATGCCGATGTGGAAAGGCACGCTGCCGCGTTGCAGCCATTTTTTTTCCAATAGCTGGCTGGAACCCGCCTTCCAGGTGTATTGCTCCCGGTCGTAGCGTGCCCAGGTGCCGATAAAACAAATGGCTAAAGCGATATAGGGATAGATGCCAAAGACCAACAGGTGAGAAAAGTTCATGGTTTTACCTCGTCGCTCATTCTTAACGCAGCACCAGCCGCTGCTCCTGGTCGCGCCGCTGACTGGGCAGAGGGCGACGATTGATGTCACAGGCCTCACCGGCTTTATCGGCGGCGAAGCTCACGGCTTCCTCCTCCCACACCTTGTCGAGTGCGGCAGGGGTGTGGTCGGGTATTTCGCCCGCCAGCTGTTGTTGCAAATCGGCCAGGTCGACGCGCGCGCCGGAGAGGGCCAGCAGCGCCTCCATCAGCGGCGCATAGTCGCTGCCCCGCTGACGCAGGCGGACGGTGAGCAAGCCGAGCACATGGGCAACTTCTTCAAGCCCCAGGCGTGCGTTGTCCTCACCCTGGGTGGATAAAAATTCCAGGTAGAGCGGCAGATAATCGGGCAGCTCTTTAGCCGCAAGCTCCAAACCCGCCGCACGATACTGGGCCAAGAGATCCACCATCGCCTGGCCCCGATCGCGGGACTCGCCGTGAACGTGTTCGAACAGGTGCAACGAGAGTGCGCGACCCCGCTCAAACAGGCCGTCGTAATCCGCCTGCCAGGCAAGCAAGTCGCTCGCACAGCGACTTTGCACAAAATCCGTCAACCCCTGCTGTTGAGCCTGGGTCAGGGGCAAGTCCACCAGATAGGCCCACAAGGCTTCACGGTCGGCCACCAACCCAGGCGTGGGATAGTCCAGCAGGTAGGCAAATACTCGTAAACAACGCATGGCTAGTCTCCACTGAGATTGATGGCGGGAATCACCTGGCGCACGCCCGTCGCCTTTTGGCCAAAGAGACTGTGGCTGTTGTTGCCCTCCCCGCAGCCGTTACCAAAGCTAAAGCCGCAACCGCCTTTGAGGTCGTAGGCCTCTTCGGCATAGGCGCGATGGCTGGTGGGAATCACAAAGCGATCCTCGTAGTTGGCGATGGCCATGTAACGGTACATATCATCCACCTGGGCTTTGCTCAGCCCCGCCTGTTGGAGCACGGCCAGATCTTCAACACCATCCACTTGCTGGGCGCGTTTGTAGGCGCGCATGGCGATCATTTTTTCCAGCGCTTCTATCACCGGTTGCTCCTCACCGGCGGTGAGCAGATTGGCCAGATAACGGATAGGAATGCGCAGGGATTTGAGATCGGGAATTTCACCGTTCATGCCCACATGACCCGCTTGAGCGGCACTCTGAATAGGTGAGAGCGGCGGTATGTACCACACCATCGGCAGAGTGCGGTATTCCGGGTGCAGCGGCAGCGCCACCTTCCAGTCGATGGCCATTTTGTAGGTGGGCGAGTTCTGCGCCGCCTCTATCCACCCCTGGGGAATGCCCTCCGCCTGGGCAGCCGCAATCACAGCCGGGTCATGGGGATCGAGGAAAATATCCAACTGCGCCTGGTAGAGATCGGCTTCGTTAGCGACGCTGGCAGCGGCCTCAATGCGATCGGCGTCATACAACAGCACACCCAAATAGCGAATACGACCGACGCAGGTTTCTGAACACACGGTGGGCTGGCCAGCTTCAATGCGCGGATAACAAAAGGTACATTTTTCTGACTTACCGCTTTTCCAGTTGTAATAGATTTTTTTGTAAGGACAGGCAGACACACACATGCGCCAGCCGCGACATTTGTCCTGGTCGATCAGTACTATTCCGTCTTCCTCGCGCTTGTAAATGGCACCCGAGGGACAGGAAGATACGCACGCCGGGTTGAGGCAGTGTTCGCACAGGCGCGGCAAGTACATCATGAAGGTATTTTCAAACTGGCCGTAAATATCCGCCTGCACCTGATCAAAGTTTTTGTCCTTGCGGCGCTTTTCAAATTCAGTGCCAAGAATTTCTTCCCAGTTCGGACCCCAGTGAATTTTTTCCATGCGCTGACCGCTCACCAGTGAGCGTGGCCGCGCTGTGGGCTGGTGCTTACTGCTGGGCGCCTGGTGCAGGTATTGGTAATCAAAATCGAAGGGTTCGTAGTAGTCGTCGATCTCGGGCAAGTCGGGGTTGGCAAAGAGTTTCGCCAGCACCCGCAGCTTGCCACCGATGCGTGGCGTGAGCTTGCCGTTTTTGTCTCTTTGCCAGCCACCTTTCCATTTACCCTGGTCTTCCCAATCTTTGGGGTAGCCGATCCCAGGTTTGGTTTCAACGTTGTTAAACCAGGCGTATTCCACACCTTCGCGAGAGGTCCAGACGTTTTTGCAAGTGATGGAGCAGGTGTGACACCCGATGCATTTATCGAGATTTAACACCATGCCTATTTGGGCGCGAACTTTCATTTTTTGCCTCTTTTCTTTCAATCGACGGAGTCGACAATCTTTGGCCACCCTGCGGAGCCCCTTGCTCTGCATCCCGCAAGGGTCTCTGGCAAGATCCCACTCAAGCTAACCACTGGTTGTGCTAAAAATCAGATCAGATCCCCTAAGGGGTATCCAGCCAGTCCACGTCTTTCATTTTTCGCACCACCACAAATTCATCGCGGTTACAGCCTACTGTGCCGTAGTAATTAAATCCGTAGGCTTGTTGCGCGTAGCCGCCAATCATATGGGTTGGCTTCATCACCGCGCGGGTTACCGAGTTATGAATACCGCCGCGGGTTTTGGTGAGGCTGGAGCCGGGGGTGTTAATAACCCGCTCCTGGGCGTGGTACATCATGCTCATGCCCTGAGGCACACGCTGGGATACCACCGCGCGCGCGGCAATAGCACCGTTAACGTTGAACACGTCTATCCAATCGTTGTCCTCAATGCCCGCCGCCTTGGCGTCCACTTCGCTCAACCACACGATGGGGCCGCCGCGTGAGAGAGTGAGCATCAGCAGGTTGTCTGAGTAGGTGCTGTGAATGCCCCATTTTTGATGGGGTGTAATCCAGTTGAGCACCAGCTCTTTGTTGCCGTTAGATTGGCGATTGAGAATGGGATCCACGGTTTTTAAATTCACCGGCGGTTTGTACAGGCACAGAGTTTCGCCAAAATCGCGCATCCATTCGTGATCCTGATAAAACTGTTGGCGGCCGGTAATGGTGCGCCAGGGGATTAGCTCGTGGACATTGGTGTAACCGGCGTTATAGGAAACATGTTCGTCTTCGAGGCCGGACCAGGTAGGTGCCGAAATAATTTTGCGCGGTTGAGCCACTATGTCGCGAAAGCGAATTTTTTCGTCCAGCTTGGGTGTGGCCAAATGGGTGTGATCGCGCCCGGTGATTTTGGAGAGCGCATCCCAGGCTTTAACCGCCACCTGACCGTTGGTTTCCGGTGCAAGCGACAGAATCACTTCACAGGCGTCTATGGCTGATTCAATTTTGGGTCTATCGCAGTGATCGCCCGCCTCGCGATGGCGGTAATTGAGCTCACCCAAAAAGGCCACTTCATCTTTGGTGTCCCATTGAATGCCCTTGCCGCCGTTGCCGAGTTTTTCCAACAATGGCCCAAGGGAAATAAATCGCTGGTAGGTGGCCGGGTAGTTGCGTTCCACCAGTGTGAGCTTCGGCAGGGTTTTGCCAGGAATCGCCTCGCACTCACCTTTCCACCAGGCTTTGCCACCGTAGGGTTGGGCCAGTTCGTCGGGCGTGTCGTGCTGCAATGGCGTGGTAACCAGATCCTGCTCAACCCCTAGATGGCCGGGACATAGCTCAGAAAACTTGCGCGCGATGCCTTTGAAAATATCCCAGTCGCTGCGCGATTCCCACACAGGGTCCACCGCTTTGGTGAGCGGATGAATAAACGGGTGCATGTCCGAGGTATTGAGATCGTCTTTTTCGTACCAGGTGGCAGTAGGCAACACTATGTCGGAGTACAAACAGGTGGTGGACATGCGAAAGTCCAGGGTTACCCACAAATCCACCTTGCCCTCTGGCGCCTTATCGCGCCACACCACATCCTCGGGTTTTTTTCCGCCGAACTCACCCAAGTCCTCACCCAACAAACCGTGCTTGGTGCCCAGCAGATGGCGCAACATGTATTCGTGGCCCTTGCCAGAAGAGCCCAAGAGGTTGGAGCGCCAGATAAACATATTGCGCGGAAAGTTTTGCGGATTATCCGGATCCTGGCAGGCAAAATTGATTTCACCTTTGCGCAGTTGCTCCACGACATAATCCTTGGCGTCCATTCCCGCTGCCTTGGCGGCGGCGGCAATGTGCAAAGGGTTGGTGCCCAACTGAGGCGCAGAGGGCAACCAGCCCATACGCTCGGCACGGGTGTTGTAGTCGAGAATGCTGGCTTGCCACTTGGTTTTATCCGCGAGCGGTGACACCACCTCGGTCATATCGAGTTTTTCGTAGCGCCATTGATTGGAATGATTGTAAAAAAACGAAGTGCCGTTCATTTGGCGCGGCGGGCGCTGCCAGTCAAGTGCAAAGGCCAATGGCAGCCAACCGTTTTGCGGGCGCAGTTTTTCCTGGCCGACATAGTGGGCCCAACCACCACCACTTTGCCCCACGCAGCCGCACATCATCAGCATGTTAATCAGGCCACGATAATTCATGTCCATGTTGTACCAGTGGTTGAGGGCAGCCCCCACAATCACCATGGATCGACCGCCGGTTTTTTCGGCAGTGCGCGCAAATTCCCGCGCAACACGAATGACATCCGCGCGCTTAACACCGGTAATAACCTCTTGCCACGCCGGGGTATAGGGCGCGTCATCGTCAAAGGATTTGGCGCACAGCGGATCATCCAGCCCCTGCTCGACACCATAGTTGGCCAGCATCAAATCGTAGACGCTGGCGACGCGCGCCTCACTGCCATCGGCAAGCACCAGGTGACGCACCGGCACCTTACGCATTTGAATGGCGCCGTGATCCGTGTGTTGAAAATAGTTGTATTCGTGGGTCTGGCAACCAAAGTAGGGGAAGGCTACCTGGACCACTTCATCGGCGGTGCCTTTGAGCGACAGCTGCAAATCAACAGCTTCACCCTGTGTGCCCGCTGTGGCCTCCAGATTCCACTTGCCCTGCTGGCCCCAGCGATAACCTATGGCGCCGGTAGGGCTCACCAAACGTTGGTCAGTGCTGTTAATAGCAATGGTTTTCCAATCTGGATTATTTTCTTCACCGAGATTGCCCACCAAATCAGCAGCGCGTAAAAAGCGGCCCTGCGTCCAGTGCTCGCCGGATTTATCCAGCAACACCAACATGGGCATATCGGTATAGCGCTTGACGTAATTCGTAAAATAGTCGCATTGGCGATCCACATAAAATTCTTTGAGGATCACGTGACCGAAGGCCATGGCCAATGCAGCGTCCGTTCCCTGGCGCGGTGCCAGCCAGGTGTCACCAAATTTTGACGCTTCAGAATAGTCAGAGGTGATCACACAGGTTTTGGTGCCCTTGTAACGCACCTCGGTTAAAAAATGCGCGTCAGGTGTGCGGGTTTGGGGCACATTGGAGCCCCAAACAATAATGTAGTTCGAGTTATACCAATCCGCAGATTCGGGCACGTCGGTTTGCTCACCCCACACCTGCGGCGAGGCGGGCGGCAAATCGCAGTACCAGTCGTAAAAGCTCAAACAATTGCCGCCTATCAGCGACAAATAGCGCGCTCCCGCCGCGTAAGACACCATAGACATGGCAGGAATGGGTGAAAAACCGGTAACCCTGTCCGGGCCGTAGGTTTTAGCGGTATGAATATTGGCGGCGGCAATAATTTCATTCACCTCATCCCAATGGGCACGCACAAAACCACCCATACCGCGCTGGGATTTGTAGCGCTTGGCCTTGTTGGCGTCACCCACAATAGAGCCCCAGGCATCTACCGGATCAGCGTAGTGCTCGCGCGCTTCGCGCCAAAGTTCAATCAGGGCTTTGCGTACTTTGGGGTATTTCAAACGGTTGGCGCTGTAGATATACCAGGAATAGCTGGCACCGCGCGGGCAGCCGCGCGGCTCGTGATTGGGCAAATCCGGACGGGTGCGCGGGTAATCGGTTTGCTGGGTTTCCCAGGTCACCAGCCCGTCTTTGACATAGACTTTCCAGCTACAGGAACCGGTGCAGTTAACACCGTGGGTCGAGCGAACAATTTTGTCGTGCTGCCAGCGCTGACGATAGGTACGCTCCCACTGACGACTTTCGTTGGTAGTCACACCATGGCCCTCGGCAAAGGGCTGTTGCTCCACCGAAAAAAAGCGCAACTTATCGAGAAAATGACTCATGAATATCTCCTGCGGAAAACTCTGAACTCGCCACGGAGGCCAGAGAAAAAATGTTTCAGGAGAAGTATGCTTGAGCGACAGCCGCACCGCGCGCCCCTGCCAGAGCGCAAAAAATGTCCACCTACCTCCAAAGAGGTATTTGGGCTTTTTAAGCAAACCCTTGATTTCTATTAAGAAGTTTTTTGTGTTTGCAGGGTAGATTGAGCCATCTACCCACAATTGACACAGAGGGGGTATCCCCAGCGCTTCAGGGCACGCCTTTCTGTGACTGACCGCCCGCTGACTGTGCTAGATTGCCCACAGGAATTCTGAAAAGTTTATTGCTATGCGCCAATCCTCTATCGTTATGCGTATCGGCCTTGCCCTGGGGGGCATGGTCTTTCTTGTCGCCGCCACCATGCTCACCTCTTACTGGATTTCCGACAAAGCTGATCAGGATGCGGCGGCAATTAATATGGCAGGGTCGTTGCGCATGCAGTCCTATCGCCTTGGGCTGTTATTTAGCCAAAGCCCCGTGGATCAGGCAGCGGTGCTGCAAGCCGAAGAAAAATTGGCAAGCACCTGGGCCCACCCGCTCTTTGCCAGCCTAGCGCTCAACAACAAAGCCCTCGCAGCTCATCATGAAGCAGCCCTGGCCCACTGGCGCGACATAGTGTCACGCATGCGCACCTCGCCCGAACTCGCCCCCGCGCTACTGGCCGAACAAATCCGCTTGTTGGATGCGCTAGTCACCAGCATTCAAAACCACGCAGAAACCAACGCACGTCAATTACGACTGGTACAAGTGAGCGCACTCTTTTTAATCTTGCTGCTCTCGGCAGTGGTGATCTATTGGCTCAAAGTAAAAGTGGAATTACCACTGGGCGAGCTGACCCAAGTAGCCAAACGTATCGGTCTGGGTGACTTTAATTCGCGCGTACCGCCACGAGAGATGGACGAGCTGGGCCTGCTCGCCCAGGCCATCAATCGCATGAGCCAGGCCATCGCCCATATGCACGATCAGATGGGAGAAAAAATCCAGCAGCAAACCCAGGCGCTGCAGCGCAGTAACACCACCTTGCAATTTTTGTATGACACAGCCAAAAGCATTATTGAAAACGCACCCAGCGGCATAGACTACGACCGTATTGTCAGCCGACTCGCCGAGCTGATCGAAGCCCAGGATGTGGAACTCTGTTTGATGACCGAAGCGGGCGAAACACCCTACTTGCAGATCAAGCCTGCAGGTAGCGAAAAAGAACTCTGCGCCGCAGACAATTGTTTCAGCTGTCTCAAAGGCGAAATCATTCGCGGTATCCCCGGTGAATTTCAGAGCCGCTACAGTTTTCCCATGCTGTATGAACAACAGCACTATGGGGTATTAGTGTGCCGCTTGGCGGCGGAAAAGCAGCTTGATCACTGGCAGGAGCAGCTGGCTCAATCAGTGGCGGACCAACTGGCGGTTGCCTTGAGTCTGCAAACCCAGGAAGACAATGCCCGCCGCCTGTCGCTCATTCACGAACGCACGGTGATTGCGCGCGAACTTCACGACTCCCTCGCTCAGGCGTTGTCCTATTTGAAAATTCAGGTCACCCGCCTCAATCGCGCCCTGCAAAAAGACGACAAATTAACGATGGAGGATGTGTCTGCCGAATTACAGGAAGGGCTCAACACCGCCTATCGCCAGCTGCGCGAGCTGCTCACCACTTTCCGTTTAAAAATAGAAGGCCCAGGTTTACTGAGTGCATTGCAAACCAGCATTAAGCAGCTAAGCGAGCAAACTGATATGCGCATCACGCTCGACTATCAATTAAGCAAATTGCCACTCACACCCAATGAAGAAATTCACCTGGCACAGATTATCCGCGAGGCCTCGCAAAACGCGATTCACCATAGTCAAGGCAAGGAAATTGTGATCCGGCTTACCGAGGCACCCAACAAGCGCGTGGAATTAAGCATTGAAGACGATGGCATAGGTATCCCCGAAAAGCCCGAGAAGCGCAACCACTATGGTTTGGCCATTATGCTGGAGCGGGGCAAGAATTTAAGTGGTGAATTAAGTATCCGCCGCCGCGCGGAAGGTGGCACCGGGGTTTACTTTGGCTTTTTTCCGGAGTACTTGCAGCAGCGCAATTTGATTGCGCGCCAGGGATAATTGCTTTAGGCAAAAAGGCCGGCATTGCCGGCCTTTTTTACTTCAGGTGAAAAACTAAAAGGTGTACCTTGCTCCGACTTGGTAACGGGCTCCCAGATCCTCCATATACCAGGGTTGACGCTCTGTGCGGTTGTATTGACGGATATCTTCGCCCGTCAGGTTAAGCGCCTCAACAAACACCTGGAGATTATTCGTTAACTCGTAGCTAACATTGAGGTCAATCTGACTAAAGGCCTCAACATAGGTGGGGTTACGGAAGCTGCCACGGTTAGTTTGGGAAAGGTACTCGTCGCGCCAGTTCCAGGCAAGACGCACCTGAATACCGTCTCTGTCGTAAATACCCACGAGGTTAGCTGAATCGCTCAAACCGAGTAGAGCGAACTGCGATTGCCCAGGTGCCGCAAGGATGTCGTAACTGACGTCGCCGCGCACGATGGTATAGTTGGCCTGCACACCAAAGCCACTTTCACCAAAGAAGTGCTGAACGGCAAATTCCGCGCCGTACAGTTTTGCTTCACGATTGTTGACCGGCTTGGAAGTACTGAACACCATTAATGGATCGTTGGCGTTAGGCAGCAAATCGTAAGCAGTGGCAACCCCTACCGCGAAGTTGTTATCCCACATGCCGGTTTCTTCGTCGTAGACAAAGTCATCTGCACCACCGGGGAACGCCTGAGGATTATCAAGAATAGCCATCATCGCAAACAGGGAGGTGTCATCTACCGCAATACCGCGTGTCTGTAACGCCGCTATCGCAGCTTGGGCTCTCGGACCATTGCCCACATCGCGCATACCATAATGAGATTCATCCACCTGCTCGTTACCGGTGAAATTACGCACACGCTTCTCAAACAAGGCGACAGACGCATAGCTGATGCCGTCGTAGTACCACTCCAGGCCCAAGTCGATATTGTCGGAGATCAGTGGCAACAATTTCGGGTTTTGGGAGCTGGCGGTTGCCTGGGTGCCCAGGTAGGCTGAACCTGATGTACCAAATCCCCCCACCGAGTTGGTCAACTGACCATAGCCAGGCCGCGCGATAGTTTTGCTGTAAGAAATGCGTGACACCAGATCATCTGTCAGGTTAACGCTGAAGTCCACATTCGGAAGCAGGTTGTCGTAACTGAAGTCCACTGCAAGATTTTCTGCCTGATCACTGAAAATCGTACGCCAGTCGTTGTTGTCCTCCCAGCGCACATACAGGGGACGCAGTGAAATTGCTGTGGATGTCAGGTCCGTAGTTTCGTAACGAATACCCAACAATAGGTTAGTGGTCAAGTCGCCCAGCTGCCCTTCCTGTTGAAATTGGAAGTAAGCCGCCGTAGTGTCTTCTTCGATGATATTGTGGGTCGTGAAATCATCCCGACGCCGTAGCACATAGCGCGCTGGATCTTCCCCTTGATGGTAGCCCCGGTAATCGTCAATAGCATCCTGGGCCAGAGCGACGATATTCGGCGAATAGAAGCCACGCGGGTCAGTTCCACTCATATCAAAGTCGTCATAAAGTGCTGGAAAGTTAATGGGCAGCAGCAATCCCTCATCAATGAGGCCAGTTCTTGCAATACCCCAGTCACCGGTTTTTAACTCGCGATTGGATTGTTTTTCTGTGCTTTCTGCCGAGCGGAAATCAATACCAAAATCGACTTTACTGGCATCAGAGAGCTCAAAAGAACCAGCCAACTTCGCCTCAGAAATTTCAGTTTCCTGAGAGGCGTACCAGACTCTTACCCACTGATAACCAAAGTCTCCCGCATCATAGATGCCATTGCCATTGCCTCGACCATTTTGGGTGTCATCAAAAATAAAGCTGGCGTTGGGGATATCCGGACGGAAATCAATCGTCTGGCCAAATTGAATCGGCGCACCCAAGCTGACGGCGATTTCGCCTGTTTCGCCCGGCCCGGTGGGCAAACTGTCCAGTGTGGAACGGTGAACATCGAGATTGAGGCTGAGACGATCACTCGCCTGCCACTCCAGATTAAAGCCCAAAGACTCCAGCGTATTGGTCTGCTGACGATACTGCTGCTCGAACCCATGATCCTTGTTTTGCAAGGCTTCGGTATAAATCAATGGCGAGGCAACTGGGCCATCATCAAACTCAACATGCGTCACACTGTTGCCATTCGCAAACCAGAAAGTTTGCTCATGGCGATCTTCTTCCAGGTAATTTTCGGAATAGGTGTAATCCGCTGTCAGGGTCAAGCTATCAACTGGACGGAATTGTGCTGTCACAATGGCATTGGTGCGCTCACGAATGCGATTCGAAAAGCTGTAGCGAATATCATTCGGGCGAGCGTAAAGCTGTCCATTGTCTGGCGCGTTCACCACCTCCGCACCGGGCGCCAGCGAATACATATTTCCCTGCCCCCAGACACCAATATTCCAGTTATTGAAAGCGCCGCCGGCCGTACCTGAATGTCGCTCTTGATAACTCAAAAATGTTGAAACACCGAACTTTTCGCTGTCGTCGGTCCAGCTGATCATGCCGGACAATTCTGGCGTCACATCGTCATTGTGAATCACCGTAGTATCATGCACAGCCTTGACACCCAGGCTACCCCTGAGCCCTGGATTGTCCAAAGGCTTTTGGGTTTTGATATTAATAGTACCGCCAATGCCACCACTGGGGTTGGTTGCGCGACCGGTTTTGAACACCTCCACACCGTTTACACTTTCGGACGCCAGATTGGAGAAATCAAACGCGCGACTGTTACCACCAAAAGTGCCACCAGCGCCACTGCTGCCACCGAAGGCGCCACCGCTGGGCAGCTGTCTGCCATTAAGCGTTACCATGTTAAAGCCAGCACCAAAGCCGCGAATGGTAACCTCAGCACCCTCGCCGTTACGTCGATCGATGGATACGCCGGTAATCCGCTGAAGTGATTCAGCCAAATTGGTGTCAGGAAATTTACCTATGTCTTCCGCACTGATCGCATCCACCACGCCGGATGCTTCACGTTTGATATCCATAGCGCGTTCAAGTGACGCGCGGATACCGGTTACCACCACTTCTTCAACTGGCCCCTCCTGGGCCAATACCAGCGAGCTGCCGGTTGCGGTAGTTGCTGCGGCAATTGCCATTGCCAGGAGTTGCCGATGGAATGTCTTCTGCTTGCTAAACATTAATCTCTCCTTAAGTGGAAATATTTTTTATTGAGAATTACAACAGTTTAAAGCCAATGCTTGCGTCGTATTTTTCGGCGCAAACACCTTCGTCCGAATGTGAGCAACGAACGAATTCATAAAAATTTATTATCTTAGTTGCCAGTTGCTAACGGAAACTACGCGCCTCAGAATAGAGTGTCTATAACTCATCGGTGGTAGAAAATTTCGGGATAATAAAAATTAAAAAAAGAGAAAATGAAAAAAGGCACTGCCCACAAGGGACAGCGCCAAAAAAGGCTAGAAGTGGGGCCTTGACTATGTTTGATCAATCAAACTATCTTTACTGTCCGCTTGCGTCTATAACTACTGAGAGGTAATCAAGAGCGGAAGAATGACTCCACAGGAGGTATCCCAAAAAAAACGGCGCTATTGCGCCGATTTTTTTGGGGATATTAGATCAAAAAATTTTAGGTCAGGGATTTGTTGCCGCAGAGGGAACCAGAATATTTTCAAAAAACAGCAAGCGCGGATTGGAACCTGGCTCCGGCTCCTTGTTTTTATCTTGAGCCGCTTCTATTTCATCTTCAGCATCATTTTTAGCCAGTTTCTCTTTACCTTCTGCCGCATGTTTATTTTCCTTATTATCGATCCCAGCTTCGCCATTAGCGTCGTCCAACACATGCGACAACAAATCCATACGAAAGGCGCCCGCCAAAATATCCAGACGGCCATCATTGGTCATGTCAGCCAACTCAATGGCGACCAGGCCACGTACGCCGCCAACCAAAGGGCGTGCTGTAAATTGTTGTTTGCCATTGTTTTCGAACCACACCAGCGATTGGCGTTTTGGGTCATCCCAATCGTTAACCCAGCTGCTGACTACCAAATCCAAATCACCGTCGCCATCAATATCACCAGCCGCAATTTTTGCCGGGCCATAAAGGCGGCTAATGTCGTGATAGCGAAATTTCAGGCCGCCGAGATTTTCCAACCATTGAATGCCGTGATAAGGCTTGGGATCTAGTTGTGTATCGAAGGCATCACCGTTGGCAAACACAAGATCACTATCGCCATCTTTATCGAGATCGACCACAGTCAGGTTGGTAAATCCGAACATAGGATGGGGCCCCTGAAATAAATCCATACGTTCAAAACGGCCTTCCCCCTGATTGATAAACGCCACCAAGAGCTCATGCTCTTGAGCCACCAGGCTGACCAAATCCATCTTGCCATCGTTATTCAAATCTACCGGAGTGATATTGAGCGCGCCGTTCAGCGGCAACAACTTATGTTTGTGGTATTTTCCTTTGCTCTGGTATTCCGCCCAGAAAACTTCACCCACCTCGCCACCGCCGAACACCGCAACCGCCAAATCCAGTTCGCCATCGCCACTGAGATCCAACACCTGCACATCGGCCACGCGACCCAAACCACCGAATAGCTCCGTGCGGATAAACTCACCAGGTTTGATCTGACGCAATAAATGAATCTTACCCGCAAATACACCCTCTGGCGGGAACACACCGAGGTCGGCCACTACCACATCCATTAACCCATTACCGGTAAAATCCACCACTCTTGCCTGAATAGGAATGGGCAGCTCGGCAATCACATCTTCATGCCAACCTGAATCATCTTCGTACAAACGAGTTAAACGACCCAACTCGCCATCGCTAATTAAAAACTCTCGCTTGGCTCCCAATTTTAGGTCGACGGCTTGAATATTGAGGATCAACGGGACACGCGTGTTTTCGCCGATAACACCGCCGGAAAAGGCAACATGGTCACTGGGCTGATCTATGTAAGGTAACTTCGGCAATTCCTGGGGGGCACTGCCATAGTAGAGCGCCTTGATATCGGTAAGATACTCGGGCGGTATAAACTCTTGGCCGGTGGTATCTTTGGCAATCTCCGCCATGGTATCGATCACTCTTGGCCAACTGGCCTTGGGCAAAATCGATGGTGATGGCAACTTATGGCAGCTGCCACAATATTGTTTTGCCAGGGGAATAATTTGTTCAGGTGTTTTTGGCTTCACTGGCGGCTCGTCCGCCAGAACCTGAATGGACAAAAGCCCCACAACACTGATCAGGGCAAAATAAATTAACCGCACGCTAGCGCCGAGGAAAAATAAGCCGGAAACCTTACCGGATTTACACATGAAATAACCTTTTTATTCACAATTTTCGCAACCACTTCATTCGCTGTTACGCAAAGAAGCAACAAAACGGACAGCGCAGTGCCGAACCAACACTCTCGCACAAGTGGTGCTACTCCGAAAGAGGTACTCACCCTTTGCCTGATGGCAAGGATTGACGGCGATATACCATCGCCAGGAGCAAGCCACACAGCAGATAAAAAATTGCAAACGCCAGCAGAGCTTCTTCCGGCACACCTCGTGTCAGGCAATCCCCCAGCATGTGGGAGATATAAAACACACCAAAGGCGGAGATAGCCGTTACCCACAGACAAATGTGCAACCAGTGGCGGCGAGAAAAAAGCCGAGGCAGCGCTTCGAGAATTGCCACATAAGCGCAGGCAGCGGCGGCAAAGAAGCCAATAAACAACACCAGCACACGCAAAAAATACTGCTCCGGCAAGGGGCTGCGCCAGGCCAAGCCCAAGTAATAGGCCAAGAGTGCCGAGGCTGCTGCCATCACCAAAGCCGCCACCGAACAGAGCCGGATCGCACCGTACCGCCGCGCCAGCCAACTGCCTAAAGGCCGTACTACCACCGCCGCCAGGGGCGCCAACCACACATAGGTAAACACTCCCGGCGACTGATTGTAGGCCAGCCGCTCCCCTGCATCGCCGCCGACATAGCCAAACACCAGCGTCAGGGTCAACGGCAATGTCGCCGCAAAACCCAACAGAGACCCCAGGCTCATAATGCCCATTAAACTCATGATCCAGGCATGGCGATTGCGCAGCAACCGCAACGCCGACTCCATCTCTCGCCCAAGCCCCGGCAACAAGCGCAGCAGGAGTAAACAGACCGCCAGACTCAGGAGCAAAATCAACTCCCGCGACAAGCCCAGGCCAGGCCCGCCCTCAGCGACAGGCAGAAGTAACCAGACGCCCAAGACCGCCGAACCCAAGCCCAACAGCAGCGCCAATAAAAAACGTAAAAGAGCGCGCCAGCGCAGCAAATCGCGACGATAGAGGCCAATGCTCAGTAGCAGAGGTACCGCCAACGCAATCGCCCAAAAATAGCCCAACCGCTGCGGCCAAAAAGACTCTCCCGGCGGCAACAGGCGCAGTAGGTGACTCGAGGCCAACTGGCGCTCCCAGGCGCCGAGAAAATCGCCGGGCCAGGCGACCAACAAGGGCACCAGCACCAGGCTGGCCGCTATACCCAGGTGTCCCAGCCCAATACCCAAGCCTAATTCCAGCGACTGACGTCGACCCGGCAAAGGGTTGCGATCCCCCAGAGTCGCCACAAACGCCGAAAAACAGGCTCCCCCCAGACCACTGAACAAGGCCAAGGTTTGCAAGACCTGCCAGCGCGGCGCGTGGCGCCACACTTCGCCCAATCCAAGCGCCAGCGGCAAGAGCAGCGCCAGCACCAACACCAGGCTCAAGCCACCAGCCCCGGCGGGAACCAGGAGGCTAAAACTCACGCGCAAACAGCCAGCAGATAAACCGGCAATGGCCATGAGCCTAAAAAGCTGCTCCACACTCAAATGGCTGCCCGCCTGCAATAAAAACACCGCCACCAGGCTCCAGCTCATCCACAAGGCTGAGGCGCAAAAAAGCCCGGCAGCATTGAGCCACAACCACTGATGATCTTCGTTCGCGCACCGGTCAGCCACCATTGCAGGAGGCTTAGGCTGCGTGAGCCATTCGCGGCGAGTCAGTGGCATGGTAGGTTTCCGGATTCTGTCATCGCCCGAGTGTGGCTCGCGGCGCGCAGCGGCTCAATCCAACTTTGGTGATTCACATCGCTCGTTAGACTAGCCCGTTGGGGATACCTCTTTGGGGTGAGCCCCACTGCGGCCAACCTTTTGGCGGCCCGCCGGAGGTGGCACCCAACCTTGCCATTGTTTACCAGCGGCCCGCACAATAGCCTCGTGAGCTATCACACCCCGGCAGTCACTCCACGGAGATTCACCATGTCACAGCAAACCTCCAGCATCATGCTGGTCGACGACCATCCACTACTGCGTAAGGGGCTGATGCAGCTACTCAACCTCACCGACAATCTGGAGGTAGTAGCAGAAGCGGGCAGTGGCCCGGAAGCGGTGGACCTGGGGGTAGAGCTGGACCCGGATTTGATTCTGCTGGATTTGAATATGCAGGGCATGAACGGCCTGGAGACGCTGTCGCAATTGCGCGACAAGGGTGTCACCTCACGCATCGTCATGCTCACTGTATCTGACGCCGATGAGGACGTGCTCGAAGCCATCACGCGCGGCGCCGACGGCTACCTGCTCAAAGACATGGAGCCGGAGCAGCTGCTGGAACAAATCCAGCGCGCGCTGGAGGGCAAGATGGTGATGAGCGAGTCGGTTACCCAGGTGTTAGCCACCGCCATCCGCAAACCACAAAAAACCACCGCTAACGCCTTCGACAGCCTCACCGGGCGCGAAAAAGACATTCTTAAACTCATCGCCAAAGGCCTGAGCAACAAGTTGATTGCACGGGAATTGGAAATCTCCGACGGTACCGTCAAAGTCCACGTCAAACACCTGCTCAAAAAACTGGGGCTCAGGTCGCGGGTCGAAGCTGCCGTGTGGATGGTTAACCGTAAACCCGAATAACTCCTGTCAGGAAGCCAGATGAGCGCTCACCCCTTTTCACCCGTATCGCCCACCTCACCCGGCCAGGACTGCTGCGCCCAACCCGGCCTGATGTCCGTTGATCAGGCACAGGCGCGTATGCGCGCCGCGTTGCCGCCCGCGCCTGCCAGTGAATCCCTGCCCTTGATGCAGTGCCTGGATCGCATCCTCACCGAAGACCTGGCGGCGCAACTGGACAACCCACCCCACGACAATTCCGCCATGGACGGCTACGCCCTGCGCGCTGCCGACCTGGCCAGCAACACCCAAACACCGCCCAGACTCAAGTTGATTGGTAAATCCCTCGCCGGTCACCCTTTTTCAGGCGAGCTGGGCAGTGGTGAAGCCGTGTTGATCACCACTGGCGCCTGCTTGCCCCAGGGCGCCGACACAGTCGTGATGCAGGAGCAGTGTCGCGAGGAGGATGGCTGGCTCTATCTTGAGAGCACAGCGCTAAAACCCGGCAGTCATATCCGCCGTCAGGGCGAAGACCTGAACCGAGGTGCGCCCCTGCTAGCCAAGGGCCAGCGGCTCGGGCCTGTCCAACTGGCACTGCTCGCCAGCCAGGGGTTTGTTCAGGTACCCGTGCACCGGCGACTCAAGGTGGCGCTCCTGTCTACCGGCGACGAACTCCAGGCGCCGGGTCAGCCGTTACGCGCAGGGCAAATCTACGACAGCAACCGCTACGCTCTTATGGCCCTGCTCAGCCGCCTGGGCTTTGAGGTGCTGGATCTGGGACAGGTCGGCGATGACCCGGCGCTGATTCGCCAGGCGCTATTGCACGCCAGCGAACAGGCCCAGGCGCTGGTGACCAGCGGTGGGGTATCGGTGGGTGAGGCAGATCATGTCAAACAGCTGCTGGCGGAGCTTGGGCAGATAGATTTCTGGAAACTGGCCATCAAACCCGGCAAGCCCTTTGCCTTTGGCAAACTGGGCCAGTGCCAGTTTTTCGGACTGCCCGGCAACCCGGTGTCTGCGCTGGTAACCCTGCACCAACTGGCGCTGCCGATACTGCGCCAAATGGCGGGAGAAACCTGTGAGCCGCCCCTGCTGTTACAGGCGCGCGCAGCCACGTGCTTTAAAAAACAACCCGGTCGTCGCGACTACCAGCGAGTAACACTCAGCCGCGCTGCCGACGGCAGCCTGATGGCCCATGGCCCCGCCAACCAGGGCTCGGGGCAGTTAACCTCCTTTATCGGCGCCAATGCCTATGCGGTGCTGGAAGCGGAGCGAGGCCCTGTCGCTGAGGGAGAGTTTATTCAGGTGTTGCCGTTTGAATCCTGGCTGATCTAGCGGGATCGGGCCCTTGCCTCGATCACTGCGAGCGCATCCAGTGGACACACCGACTGGCAGCGAGGGCTGTGATAGTAGCCTTCGCAAAGAGTGCAGAGGTCTGGGCTCACCTGATAGTGCTTTTCGCCCATGTCGATAGCGCCGGTGGGGCACTCGGGCACGCACAGATCGCAGTTGATGCAATCGGCAGCTATCTGCATATGGCGGCCCAGTTGGCTCACTGGTGGGTGCCCAGGGGGGCGGTCAGCGTGACGACAAGATCCTTAACTATCAATGCCGTTGCCGGGTCCACCGAGCAAGGCAAGCTCAGCCGCACCCTGTGCCCGGAACCCGGCGCTACTGACAGCGCCTGGCCCTGGCTATCGAACAAGCCTTGCAACACAAAAGGATGATTGCCCTCGGGTGTGATCAGAGTCAGTTGATCACCCAGGGCAAAACGGTTTTTCACCTCCACCAGCCAGGTGTCGTCCTCACGCGAGGGCTCCTGGGGCAGCAACTCCCCAACCCACTGCTGTTCCCCCAGGCTGGCGCCCCGCTCGTAGTTTTGTAGCTCTGCCAAAGGGATGTGGCGACGCAAAAAGCCGGGGGTATAACCCCGGTTAGCCAAGCCATCCAACGACTGCAACAGGGCTGCATCAAAAGGCCGACCCGCCGACCAATCATCCAAGGCCCGGCGATAGGCCTGGGCGGTGCGCGCCGCATAGTAGGGCGACTTAGTGCGGCCTTCGATCTTGAGCGAGGTCACCCCCAGATCCGCCAGGGCACCCACATACTCAATAGCGCGCAGATCACGGGAATTGAAAACATAACTACCGTGTTCGTCTTCCTCCAGCACCAGCGGCTCCTCTCCCTCAGCCGCATTCAGGACTAAGGGCTCCGATGGCGTGTAGGCCCAGCGGCAGGCATTGTTGCAGGCCCCCTGGTTGGGATCGCGGCGATGGCTATAGGCCGAGAGCAGGCAGCGGCCTGAATAGGCCATGCACAGGGCACCGTGCACAAATACCTCCAACTCCATGTCAGGCACTCGCTGGCGAATTTCGGCGATTTCGTCCAGTGCCAGTTCCCGCGCCAAAATCACCCGCGCCAACCCCTGATCGCGCCAAAAGGCCACCGAGGCCCAATTGATGGTGTTGGCCTGTACCGAAAGATGTAGCGGCAGTTGCGGATAAGCTTGTTGCAACAGACGGATGATGCCCGGATCCGACACTATGAGCGCATCTGGCCCCAGGGCAACGGCTGGCTCCAGATCACGCATCAGGCTGTTGATCTTGGCATTGCGCGGAATCAGGTTGGCCACCAGGTAAAAGCCTTTGTTGGCCGCCCGCGCCAGAGCTATGCCTCGCGCAAGATTGTCCAGGTCAAATTCGTTATTGCGCACCCTGAGGCTCAGGCGCGGCAGGCCGGCGTAAACCGCATCGGCACCATAGGCAAAGGCCAACTGCTGGGCTCTGAGGCTGCCAGCGGGACAGAGAAGTTCGGGGGTTGGGCGATTCATACAAGGCTCCGGAAATTAGCCCACCAGCTTAGTGATTCACACTCTGGGCGTATTTGATCTGGCACAAGCACCCGGTTCGCAACAGCTACCTACCCCCCTGGAGGTAGAACCGCCTGCCTCGCCTGGGCAATTACCCTCACTCACCCTGCCACCTAAAATGAAAACAACCACGCCGAGCCGGGTGGGCTAACCGGAGCATGCTCAAACCATCCCCGCAAGCCCGCTCGGCCTCAACCACCGGATTTGGCCAGCGGTTGACGGGTTCACCGGGAAACGGGTGAGCCTCCCCCATTGGAAAGGTGTTTAATGCTCGTCGATACCCATGCTCGCCGCTTTACCTATTTGCGCCTGTCGCTCACCGAGGCCTGTAACTTCCGCTGTAGTTACTGCCTGCCCGAGGGCACAGACTGCTCGGCCCAAAGCCGCACCCGCGAACTTCAGCCCAGCGAAATTCAGCGATTGGTCAGCGCTTTTGCGCGCCTGGGCACGCGTAAAATTCGCCTGACCGGCGGCGAACCTTCGCTGCGAAGGGATCTACCCGACATCATTCACCGCTGCAAAACCACCGCAGGTATAGACACTGTTGCCCTCACCACCAACGGCTACCGCCTACTCGAAGACGTGGCCAACTGGCGCGCCGCAGGGCTGGACTGCCTCAACCTGAGTATCGACAGCCTGGACCCAGCGCGCTTCGCGCTGATCACCGGCCACGACAAGCTCAGGCGCATACTGGCGGGCCTGGACAAAGCAGTAGGCCTTGGCTTTCGCCAGATCAAGCTCAACACGGTGTTGATGCGCGATTGCAACGACCAGGATCTGGGCGACTTTCTGCAGCTTGTGAGAGACCGGCCCCTAACCCTGCGCTTTATCGAGCTTATGCGCACCGGCGACAACAAAGACTTTTTTGCCCGTCACCACCTAAGCGGTGAAGCCCTGTTGCAACAATTACAACGCCAGGGCTGGACCGAAAAAGTTCGCGAGGCTCACGCCGGCCCGGCGCGCGAGTTGGTGCATCCGGATTATCGCGGCAGCCTGGGTTTTATCCTGCCCTACAGCCGCGACTTTTGCGCCAGCTGCAACCGGCTACGGGTGTCTGCCGAAGGCAAACTCTTTCTCTGCCTGTTTGCCGACCAGCATCAGGATCTTCGCCCCCTGCTGCAAAGCGACGACCTCCAACCCCTGATGACCCACATTACAAACCTGATAAGCGGCAAAAGCCAAGGTCATCAATTGGGGCTGGGCTACACAGGCGCTACCCGCCAACTCGCCATGATCGGCGGCTAACCCAAGGACTCTGTTATGAGCCACACCTCCCTTGAACTGATTCCCCTGTCAATAGCAGTACTGACGGTATCGGATACACGCAACCTAGACACAGACACCTCCGGCGCCTGCCTGATTAACGCCCTGACCAGCGCTGGCCATCAGTTGGCAGAGCGCGCCCTGGTTAAAGATGACATCTATCAGATTCGCGCCAAACTGTCGGACTGGATTGCCCGCCCGGATATTCAGGTCGCTTTAATCACCGGCGGCACCGGCTTTACTGACCGGGATTCAACCCCCGAAGCCGTGGCGCCGCTATTTGACAAATGCGTTGAAGGTTTTGGTGAGCTGTTTCGTCAGGTGTCCTTTACCGAAATAGGCACATCCACTATTCAATCCCGCGCCCTCGCGGGCCTGGCCAACCGCACTCTCATCTGTTGCCTGCCCGGCTCCACCAAAGCTTGTCGCACCGCCTGGGAAAAAATACTCGCGCCCCAGTTGGATGCGCGCCAGGGGCCGTGCAACTTCGTAGCTCATTTAGGTGTGAGCCCGGCATGCGGGAGCCGAACCTGATCGATTGGCTACAACTTCTTACAGAATCCCGCGCCAGGAGCATCTAGGATAAGCTTGCCTATTTCTTTACGGGAATTTATCCACCATGCGCGCCTGTTCACTGCTTGCCTTGACTCTTGCTTTGGGATTGCCGCTTACGGCCCTGGCTGAAAGCGACTGCAACCCAGGCGCTGCCGACTGCGCTGAAGTCGGCAAGTGGCAAGTCAGCCTCGGCGTTGGCCTGGGTGCACGCAGCAATCCCGTGGTCAATCGCAGCGACATCCCTCTGATACTCCTGCCCGAAATTTCCTACTCAGGTAAGCGCTTCTTTGTGCAAAACCTGGACATGGGCGCGATCCTCTGGGAAACCCCCGAGCACCAACTCAACCTGTTGCTCACCGCCAGCTACGACCAGGTGTTTTTTCATCGCTGGAACCCCGGTAACTTTGTGGTGGAATCCTTTGTCGCCAGCTCACCCGCTGGCAACGAACCACCTCCGCGCCAGCAGGAATCACTGGATAACTCCCCGCCCTCAGACGTACCCGGTGAAGACGATAGTCCGCCACCGCCGGTGATTGGCCTCAAGGCTGCCCCGGCAGCCGCGCTGACGCTGATGCCCGAAGAAAATCCCAACAGCGCGCAAACCAATGAAGACTTGCAGCTCACCTACAGACTTGATGACCTGAGCGGCCTGCACAAAAGACGTATGGCAGCGCTGGCGGGGCTTGAGTACCGCTTGAGTCTGGAAGATTGGGATTTGCAGGCGCAGTGGCTGCACGACGTCAGTGGCGTTCACTCCGGGCAGGAGGTGCGCCTGAGTATTGCCAGATATTACCGCCGGGAGCGCCACAGCCTGGCCCTGGCGCTGGGCGCCAATTGGCAGAGCGATGCCGTGATTGATTACTACTACGGTATTCGCCGCTCAGAAGTGTCTCTGGATGAAAGCGCCTATCAAGGCACGGCGGGCGTGTCGGGCATTGCCAGTCTGGAATATCGCTACGCCTTAAGCGAGCGCTGGACACTAAGACTGCACACCAGCTATCGCCAATTGGCCAAAGAAATTCACCGCAGCCCCCTGATTACCGACGACAAGGTCATCACTGGATTTATTGGGGGGGTGTACCATTTTTAAGAGCCAGGGAACCCAGGCAAGCTGGCGGCTGGTGATCTTTTCCCTGCTGCTGGCGCCGACCGCGTCTGCAGCGGATGAGGAATCTCTACCCGCGATTCATTTCTCCATCAAGCCGCGCATCTGCGTGCTTGCCGATGGCGAGCAAGCCTGCGAAGACCTGTTGGAAATCCACTGGTCTTCGCCAGAAGCCCGCTCCCTCTGCCTCTACCAGGATGGACAACCCCTGCCACTGGAATGTTGGACCAAAGCCCACAGCGGCCGATTTGAATTTCAACTCACCGCCAGCAGCAGCACCAATTTTCATTTGCGCACGCAAGACAGCGAACAGACCCTGGGGCGCGAAGTTTTCGAAGTTGTCCATCAACAAAAGCAATACCGCAAACAGCGGCGCAATCCTTGGAGCTTTTTCTAAGGTTTTTCGCTGGAATAAAAAATGGCCGGGAGCCATTTTAAACGCCGGAAGCGGCGGCCCGGAGGGTGGCCGCCAGGGATGCTGACCATAAAAAAAGCCCGCCATCAAAGATGGCGGGCTTTTTTGTGCAACATCAATCAGTAAAGGTAAACAGCACCCGCATTGGACAGCGCAGAAGCACCCTCTTGCGGCGCCGCAGCGCCCATGGCACCTACGGCCAGAGTCTCGCCATCATCACTCAACACCAGGCTGTAGCCAAAGCTGCCGTTGTTGGCGGCCACTGGCGCCTTGATGTAACGCGCCTGCGTCCAGACATCCGATCCACGCTGAAATAAGTACACAGCGCCAGCCGAAGCCAGGGACGTATCGGCTTCATCACCACCAATACCCACAGCGTCACTTTTTTCCCTCGCTGCACCAACGGCAAGCCAGTTGCCATCGGCCGAGAGCGACAGGCTCGAACCAAAATCTGCATAGGCAGCTGTGTTGGACGCCTTGATATAGGCTGCTTGACTCCAGCTGCTGCCGTCGCGATCAAACACGTAAACAGCGCCAGCATCGGTCGCACTTGTATCTGCCTGATTGCCGTTTACACCCAGCGCCTGGCTGCTCTCTTTGATACTGCTGACTGCCAGGGTGTTGCCGTCTTCACTGAGCGCCAACTTGTGTCCAAAGTGAGTGCGCACCCGTGGGTTGGAGGCTTTCAAATAAGCCTGGTGTGTCCATCCTGATTCGGTGTTCACATACACATGGGCAGCGCCGGACCGACTGGCATCCAGGTTATTTTGCTCACCATTTACCCCGGTTGCGTTGCTGTGATCGTAAATCGCGCCCACCACCAGTGTGGATAGATCCGGCGTCACGGCAAGACTGCTTCCGAAACGACTACCCTGACGCGGCAGACAGCGAATGGGGCTGGGATCAAAGCAAGGTGAAAAAACAGAAACACTCTGCGGCGGTTTCAGATAGATCGCTTGCGCCCAGGCGCCTTCGCTGCGTTCGAATACATAAACCGCACCCGAAATACCCACCGTATTATCCGTTTGATCGCCGTTGATACCCGTGGCCTTGCTCGCCTCACCCGGCGCGCCCACAAAAAGCGTATCGCCATCGTCGGACAACGCGACGCTGCTACCAAAGTAATCGTGAGCCTCGGCATTGGAAGCTTTCAGGTAGGCTTGCTCCTGCCAACTGGTGCCGTTGCGCACAAACACGTAAACAGCGCCAGCATCCTCGGCACTGGCGTCGTTGCGCTCGCCATTAACGCCCTGCGCATCGCTGGCCTCAAAGGGCGTGCCTACCGCCAGGGTATCTCCGCTATCAGAGAAGGCGAGCACATAACCAAAAAAGCCGGAGTCATTTACGTCACCCACAGCCACATCCAATTCAGCCTGTTGACTCCAGGTGCCATTGTTCAAATGGAAAATCGCTACTGCACCGGCGTTGTCCACCACACACTCAGCGTCACCCTCACAATCGACCGCTACATCGCGATTGGTTGCGCCCACCGCCAGATAATTGCCATCGCGCGACATAGCCAGGCTGTAACCCAGATAATCATTGGCTTGGGGAGTGTCAAAATGGAGTGCGCCTATGGCATTGAGCATGGCATTGGTGGTGACCACAGGCGCAGAAGCGGTGCAACCCGTCGCGTTGCAGGCTTCCAATATGTAGCGGGTATTGGCCCAATCATGCAGATGCACCGAGACGGTATCTGTCGCGCTGGTGCCGGTAATATTTTCAGCCACTGGCGAATAACCACTGGAGCCACCCTCGTTTTTGAGCAGCTTGTAACTGGTGGCGTAGGAAGCTGGCGCCCAGGTGAACTTCAAGGTTTTGGCCGATGAGGCCGAAACACTGACACTGGGGGCCGAAGGCGCCGGTGTGGGTTTCGGGTCTTTGTCTTTACCGCCACACGCGGACAGCGCCAGCGCAGACACCAACAGACCAGCAACCGCGAAGCGGTGTGCGAACGCCATACGGCTCAAGCCTGGCGCGAAGATTTTGAGTGCGTTCATAACTTTTCCCTACCTGACATGAATGAACAGGACCGAGTATAGGGCGCCCGCTCGGCAGAATCTGTGAGAAAGTGTTACCCGCTATGCCGGCCGCTAGAGGTAGGTATCAAGTAGCAACAGGGTTTTCTCCAGCGCGCCGCGATTGGCGTCGGCAACCGCCAGCGCCGCCTTGCCGCCCTGCTCCCGCAATTGTCCGTCGCTTGCCAGGTTATCCACCACCCTTGCCAGTTCCTCCGGTGAGCTGACCCACGCCAGGGCGCCCGCCGAATGTAACAGCTGCGATGCCTCGACAAAATTAAACACATGGGTGCCGCTCAATAGCGGCAAACGCCATGCAGCAGCCTCGATAAAATTGTGCCCGCCGCGAGGCACCAGGCTGCCGCCAACAAATGCCATATCGCTGGCGCCGTAAAGCAGCAGCAACTCGCCCAGCGTATCGCCCAGCACCAGATCGCAAGCGGCGTCGGGCAACTCACCCGAGGTGCGGCGCACCAACCGGAAGCCCTGCGCCTGACAGAGTTCAGCCACTGCATTGAATCGCTCCGGGTGGCGAGGCACCAACACCAGCAACAGCTTTTGCGCCTCAACCGACGAGGACTCACGCAGGCGCGTCAAGGCGGTCAGAATCAATTCGTCCTCGCCCGGATGGGTGCTGGCCGCGATCCACACCAGGCGTTTTCCAGAAAGGCTCCAATCCGCTTTGAGTTGGCGCGCAGACGCCAGCAGATCCTCGCCCAAGGTCAAATCAAATTTGATATTGCCGGTAACCTGGGCGCGATCCGGCGGCAAACCCAGTGCAATAAAACGCTGCGCGTCCTCGGCATTCTGGATAGCGGCGCAACTGAGGCGTTGCAACATAGGCCGCGTGAGCCCGGCAACGCGCCCGTAGCCCCGCGCCGAGCGGGCCGACAAGCGGGCATTGATCAGCACCACCGGAATTTCCCGCCGCGCACAGGCGGCGAGGGTGTTGGGCCAGAGCTCGGTTTCCATAATGATCAGCAACTCGGGCCGCACCCGCGCCATAAACCGCATCAGGCAATCGGGCAGGTCGTAGGGCGCATAGACATGGAACACGCTCTCACCCAACGTGGCTTTTACCCGCTCAGATCCCGTGGGCGTGGTGGTGGTGACAACCAGCTGCAACTCCGGCCTTTGCAAGAGTGCGCGAATCAATGGCAGGGCGGCGATAAATTCACCGAGAGAAACCGTGTGGATCCACACCACTTTTTTTTCGGTGATGAGCGGCGCAAACACGCCAAAACGCTCGCCCCAACGCTGCGCGTAGGCGGGTGCCAAACGGGAGCGCCAAAGCAGGCGCAGCAGAATCAGCGGCAGAGAAAAATAAAACACCAGAGTGTAAAAAAAGCGCATGGTCATCCCGGAAATAACAATCAGTACAAAAACCCAAGATCCAGGTTGGTAAAGTTGGCCAGATTGGGGAAGACGTCGCCAAAATGACTGCCGGGCAGACCGTACCAACTGGCCAGGGTCGCGGCATACTCGTCCATGCTGATGCCGGGAATAATCCGCCCCTGGCCTACATCCTGAGATCCGCCCAAGCTGAGGCTGGGCAGTGTGCCATAAATATCGCCCCCCTTCACCGCACCGCCCATCACCAGTTGGTGGCTGCCCCAGCCGTGATCGGTGCCATCGCCGTTGCTGGTGAGAGTTCGACCAAAATCCGAGGCAGTAAAGGTGGTGACCTGGTTAGCCACCCCCAGCTCCTGGGTGGCGCTGTAAAAAGCCTGCAAGCCTTGGCTCAGTTGACTTAACAAGAGCACATGGCGACGCAGCTGATCGCCGTGGGTGTCAAAGTCGCCCATGCCCACAAAAAATACCTGGCGTTTTACCCCCAGCGCCGCCCGTGCGGAGATCAACTGCGCGACCATTTTCAAACCATTCCCCAGCTGGCTTGCAGGAAAAACCGTTGTCAGCGGTGGCTGAGCATCCAGCGCGCCCTTCACTTCACCCGCCAGCTCCCAGGCGAGTTGTTGGGTGCGCGCAAACTGCCGCTGGAACACATTGGGTTGCTGTTGCGCCAGCAGCGCTTGATAGACCTGGGTTCGCGCACGCTCGCGCGCTTCATCGCTGTTCGCATTGAGGTTTTCCAATTCCTTGACCCCGGCCGGGTTGACCGAATAGGGCACCAACTGCTCGCCGGTTTGCCAGATATTGCTGCCACTGACAGAAATATTCATCGACAACTTTTGGTTGCTGTTGGCGGAGGACATTAGCTCCGCGGCGCGCCCAGCCCAGCCGGTGCGCTGCGTACCTGACTGCAAACTCTGATTAAACGTTTGTTGATCATTGTGTGAAAAAAGTTGCGGCGGCAAGCGCACGCTGTTGTTTTGATAGGCGGCCTTGGTCACTGGCTCGACCAGCGCACCCACATTAGCCACCAAGGCAAGTTTTTGCTGCGCAAACAGAGATTGCACACCCGCCATCGACGGATGCAGACCCCATTGCATACCCTGACTGTTTGCCGGATTGATGGCGAGCAAATCCGCGCGCGGAATCGACAGTGTCTGTCGACTGGCCTGATAGGCCTCGTACTCACTCTGACCCGCAGGCACCAGCATATTGAAAGCGTCATTGCCGCCGAATAAAAACACGCACACCAGCGCTTTGTAGTCATCAAATACCGGAAGGCTGGCGTTGGCTAATTGAAAACGCGCACTGGTCGCGTAAAAGGCGCTGCTGCCGAGCAAGACTCCGCCGAAACGATTGAGCAGCTGGCGACGGGATAGATCGATAGTGGATTTTTTCATGGCATTTTTCCTCCGCTCAGCGCTGCACAGCAAATTCGGGTGAGGCCATCACCAGAAAAAGTGCGTCGTAAACCGAAATATCCCGCTGCCAACTTTCGCTTGCCGGGTAGCTGTTGAGGTAAGCAAGAATGGTGTTGTACATGTCGTCAGACATCTGTCCAGCCATCATTAACAGATTCAATCGGTCAAGCAGGCTGGCGGCCTGGTGAGCCATTTGCTTTTCTTCCCCCAGATGCAAGCGCGAATGAAATACATCCCAGTCGCCGTTAATCACTGGCTCCAGCCAGTCATGCTGGGTATCGCGCCAGAACACGCTACTGGAGAGGAAGTTGGTTTTGGAGATGATCATGCTTTCGGTCAGTATCTGAAACTCCGGCCCCATCAAACCCAGCTCGCGCATTTCACCCGAAGGTTGATAATCCGGGCGATAAAAATTGAACACCGAAAAGGAACCATAGGGCCGCTGGCTCAACTCGCGATCCGAACCGCGAAAGCGAATGCGCGGCGGTGTGACAGCGCCACCGTCAAATTGCGTGGGGGTTCCTGTGGCATTAAAAGCGCGCCAGAGCGCGGAAACTTTTAACAGCGGTTCGCGCAATTTGCCGAAAGTCTCAGGCGCTGTTTGATGCCCAGTTTGGGCCTCGGTATCCAGCAGTATCGCTTTGACCACTGCACGCATATCGCCTTTAACGCCTGCGCCATTGTTATTAAACACAGCGGCAACCCGTGATACATAAGCAGGGCTGGGGTTGCTGGTCACCAAGCGCTGAATCAGTTGTTTGCTGACAAAGGGGGCCACATTGGGGTGCGCAAAAATAATATCCAGCGCCGCATCTATGTCTTGCTCGGGGGTATTGCCGGCGGGAATCAGCTGATCGCCAAACAGGGTTTTTGATCCGCTGTCGTGATACGCAGGAAAGGCTTTCATGGGCAGGACTTCGCTGGCACCACTTTCAGTCCACTCCCACCAACGATTGATGGTGGCCATATTCCAACCGGTAAACACGCGCGCCAGCTCCGTCACAGTGGTTTGGTCGTAGGTGGGTATGGGTTGCCCCTGATTATCCAGCTTAACGCTGCCATCGTTATTCAGTTCTACCAAACCAATAGCGAACAATTGCATGAGTTCGCGCGCGTAGTTTTCATCGGGGCGGATATTGCGCGCTTCGTCAGTTTTTTCGTTGCGCACCATGCTCAGGTATTCGCCCATCATGGGGTTGAGAGTCACCGCCTGGAGTAGATCGCGGTAATTACCAAAGGCGTGGTCGGCGAGAATATCCTGGTAATTGGCGATCCCGCGGGAATCGTTGTAGAGCACGTCGGACACATTGGAAATCACCAGTATCTGACTAAGGGCAAAGGCCACGCGCTGGCGCAATTGATCCTTGCCCCACAGGGCCACTTCCCACCAGATATCGCTGCGTTGCAGGTCACGCTGCCAGCCGTCGTCCGAGTCGTCTTGCGCGGGCGCAGCCACCCATCCCAGGGATTCAAAGCGTGCATCCAGCAGCGGCAAGTGGCGCGTTGTAGGAGTATTGAATTGCTCTTCAAGCCAAGCCTCTTTGGTCATGCCCATCACACGCGCCAACTCTTTGGGTGTAGGACCAAAAGTGGTTTGGGTGAGAAAGCGCGACCAGTCGCTGGCGAGCTGGTAATTGGGGGTACCCTTGAGCGGCAGGGCTGGATTGGGCGTCATATCCGGTGCGGGCACTGAGACAGCCACCGCGCTCGACTGGGATGAAGAAGCCACTGAAGACCTGGACGACGACGAGAGGGACGCCTGACTTGAGGGGACTGCTACCGACGAGGAGACATTCGACCCGCCGCCAGATGATCCACCACCACAGCCGACCAACAGGCAGCAGCCAAACAAGAAAAACACACATTCACGGCCAAAGGCCGCAGGGTGACGAAGCGATTGCATAATGACCTCGCAGGTGCAGTTGCTTTTGTTATTTTTGGGCTAGTGCCAAACCGACCCGGATTCACTATGGACCAGTTGGCGGCAAAGCGCACCGTCCACTTAACCAATCCATACACTGAGAGCCTTCGCCGCCACCTACCCCTGCCCCAAAAAGCCTTATACTGCCCGCCCCTTTTACGCTCAGTTTCGCCATGGCTCGTGCAGTGACTCACACCCTCGATCTGGATATCGCCCTTATTGGCGGCGGTATTGCCGGGCTCTGGCTGGTGAATCGACTGCGGCGAGCAGGCTACAACACCGCGCTCTTTGAACAGCGGGCTTTGGGCGGCGAACAGACTATCGCCTCCCAGGGCATGATCCACGGCGGGGTTAAATACACCCTGGCGGGCGCTCTGAGTGGCGCCTCGGAAGCTATCGCCCAGATGCCTGATTTCTGGCGAGCTTGCCTTTCTCACAAGGGCGAATCTACCAGCGAAGACCAGCTGAACCTGAGCGACACCCGCCTGCTCAGCGATCATTTTTACCTCTGGTCACGCCAGAGCCTGAGCAGCCAGCTGGCGGGCTTTTTTGCCAGCAAGCTACTGCGCGGGCGCCTGCATAGCCTGCCCCGTGAGGACTTTCCGCCGCTACTGGCGGAGTCCGCTGGGGCTCTCTATCGCCTGGAGGATCTGGTGCTGGATGTGCCCTCGCTGGTTGCCAACCTGGCCCAGCTGGCGGGGCAGGATATCTGCCTGCTGCCGCACGACAGCCAGCTGACTTTATCCCCGGAGGGTCAGGCAGAAGTAGCGATCCCCGGCAAACAACCTCTGCGCGTCCGCGCCCGCCGCGTTATTTTGTGCGCCGGACGCGGCAATGGCGAACTGCTCAACACCCTTGGCCTGTCCCAGCCAGCCATGCAACTGCGCCCCTTGCAGCAGGTGATGGTCAGCCATCCGCAACTGCCCGAGTTTTACGGCCACTGCCTGGGTTTGGATAGCACCCCACGCCTGACTGTTTCCAGTCACACTCTCACCGATGGTCAGCGCATCTGGTACCTGGGCGGCAGCCTGGCGGAAAAAGGTGCCCACCAAAGCCCCGATCAAGTGATTGCCAGTGCCCAGGCAGAGCTGGCCAAGCTACTGCCACAGTTGGATCTCACCGGCGCCCGCTGGGCCAGCCTGGCAGTTGTGCGAGCCGAAGCGCGCCAGCCTGGCCTGGTGCGCCCCGACAAAGCTTTTATCGATCATGCCCAGGGCGCACAGAATCTACTGGTCGCCTGGCCCACCAAACTCACCCTGGTGCCCGCCCTGGCGCAGGAAACACTGGCTATGCTGGGCGCACAAGGCATCACCCCCAGCGGCAACCAACACCCGCTAAGCCAATGGCTCTCCAAGCCGCCGCTTGCGAGCACCCCTTGGGACAAGGCTTTTGGCTCTTTATCGGAGGAGTCACCCACTCATGTCTGACACCTTCGCCAAACGTCCGCTCGGCCAAACCGGCATAGAGGTCAGCGCCCTTGGCTGGGGCACAGTCAAACTGGGGCGCAACACCCAGGTGAAATATCCCTCGGGCTTTGAACTGCCCGACGACAAAACCGCCGCGCAGCTGCTGCATCTGGTGCGTGACCTGGGCGTTAACCTGCTGGACACAGCCCCTGCCTACGGCACCAGTGAGGAGCGCCTGGGCAAGCTGCTCAAAGGGCAGCGTCAGGACTGGGTCATCTGCACCAAGGCGGGTGAATTTTTTGACGGCACCCAATCTCGCTTTGACTTTTCGTCCGCCGCCCTGCGCGAGTCAGTGGAACAAAGCCTGCGTCGTCTGCGCAGTGACTACATCGACCTGCTACTGATACACTCCGACGGCGACGACAGCCGTCTGATTGAGCAAGCCGAGGTGTTTGCACCGCTGGAAGACCTCAAGCGCGCCGGGTGGATCAGGGCCTTTGGCATGTCCACCAAAACCTTGGGAGGGGGATTGCTGGCAGCACGCCATGCTGACGTGGTGATGATCACCTACAACCCCGACCAGCGCGAAGAGGAACCCGTGATCGAAGAGTGTCAGCGGCTGAACAAGGGCCTGCTGGTGAAAAAGGCATTCGCTAGCGGCCATTTGGCGAGCAGCGGCCACCTGGCCGCAACCGGCGAGGATCAGCAGGACCCGGTGAGCACCAGCCTGGAACTAGTGCTGGGCCATCCGGGCGTAACCAGCGCAGTCATCGGCAGCATCAATCCCGAGCATCTGCGCGAGAACCTGCGCAAGGCCAAGGCAATTCTCAACGCGGTAAAGGCAGTAAAAACCCTATGAGTGACAACCCCCAAAGCCAGGACTGGCTAAACGCGGTAAAGTGGGACGATCAGGGCCTGGTGCCCGCCATCGCCCAGGACGCCAACACCGGGCGCATCCTGATGATGGCCTGGATGAATCGCGAGGCGCTGCAATTAACGGCCGCCGAAATGCGCGGTATTTACTGGTCACGCTCACGCAATCAACTCTGGCGCAAGGGTGAAAGCTCAGGTCATGTGCAGCAGGTTCACGAAATTCGCCTGGATTGCGATGGCGATGTGATAGTGCTGCAAATTACCCAGCAGGGTGGCATTGCCTGTCACACGGGACGCGAATCCTGTTTTTACCAACTGCTGCGCGATGGCCAGTGGTGCACTATCGACCCGGTGCTTAAAGATCCAAACGACATTTATTAACCCCACAGCTATTTATTGATCGAGCAACGCATGAACGCGAATGACATATTGCAACAGCTGACCCAGGTGCTGGAGGAGCGCAAGGCGAGTGGTGATCCCGCCAGCTCTTACGTGGCCAGCCTGCACTACAAAGGGCTGAACAAAATTCTCGAAAAAGTTGGCGAGGAGTGCACCGAAACACTGCTCGCTGCCAAAGACGCCCAGATCAGCGGCGACAACCGCGAACTGATCTATGAAACCGCAGATCTCTGGTTTCACAGCCTGGTGATGCTCTCGCATCTGGGCACCAATGCCCAAGCAGTTCTGGACGAACTGGCACGGCGTTTCGATCTTTCCGGCTTGGAAGAAAAAGCCAAGCGGTCGCAATAATTTTATCAACACTCTCTACTGAGGAATTGTTTCATGGGTATTAGCGGTATAGGTATTTGGCAACTGCTCATCATTCTTGCCATTGTGGTAATGCTGTTTGGCACCAAGCGCTTGCGCTCCATCGGCAGCGACCTGGGCGGTGCGATCAAGGGCTTTAAAAAATCCATGAGCGATGAAGACGCCGAAAAGGAAGCAGGCGATAAAAAAGACGAGCCCAAAAATCTCGACAGCAAAAATGCCGAGAGCGCCGAGGCGAGCACACAGGCCAAAGAAAAAACCGAGCAAAAATAATCCCGCCCCGGCGGTGCGATAGGTACTCACGTGTTTGATATCGGTTTTTTTGAACTTCTGATCATCGCCATTGTAGGCCTGGTGGTGATTGGCCCTGAGCGCTTGCCGGAAACCGTGCGTAGCATCAGCCTGTGGATTGGTCGGTTAAAACGCAGCCTGCGCGAAACCCGTAGCGAACTGGAAAAGCAACTGGGCGCCGATGACATCCGGCGTCAACTGCACAATGAAGAGGTCATGCAAAGCCTGGAGCGCACCCGCCGCGAGGTGGAGGCCAGCATGCATCAGGCCATGAGCGAAGGCGGCAAGGACACAAGCGACAGTGGTCAGAAAAATGACCCGGACGCTGAGGAGCGCAGCAAGCCGCGCACCTATGCCGCAGAAGAACCCCTGCCCGACCATGCGCACGGCAGCGCAGCGGCGCCAGTCACTCCCCCCACAGATCAACCCAAGCCCTAACCTATGACCTCACAACCGGATCAAGAGCTGCCTCTGGTGGCGCATTTGATTGAGCTACGCAATCGCCTGCTGCGCATTATTGTGGTGGTAGTGTTGTTGTTTTGCGGACTTTTTTATTTCGCCAACGATATCTACTACCTGATATCAGCACCGCTCCAAAAATTGCTGCCGGAAACCAGCAGCATGATCGCAACCGATGTGATCTCGCCCTTTTTAACGCCGCTTAAGCTGACGTTTTTTAGTGCGGTGATTCTCGCGATCCCCTACATCCTTTATCAGGTGTGGGCCTTTGTGGCACCAGGACTCTACAAACACGAAAAGCGCCTGATTTTTCCGCTGATGACATCGAGTGTTCTGCTGTTTTATGCGGGCATGGCCTTCGCCTACTTTGTGGTGTTTCCGCTATTGTTTTCGTTTATCACCGGCATTGGTCTGACCGGCGTTAACACCATGACCGATATCACCAAGTATCTGGATTTTGTGCTGCAAATGTTTTTTGCCTTCGGTCTGGCCTTTGAAATCCCCATCGCGACAGTATTGTTAATTCACGCTGGCGTGATCAGCCCGGATGGGCTCACCAAAAAACGGCCCTACATTGTTGTCGGCTGTTTTGTGGTGGGCATGTTGCTGACACCGCCAGATGTATTTTCACAAATACTCTTGGCCATCCCCATGTGGATGCTGTTTGA